>DATBFI010000547.1:0-8241 GCA_036558585.1 Chitinophagaceae bacterium | reverse complement strand
TTTCAGCATCTTCCGTTTTGCCTGTCTCTTTTAAAATTCCTGATTTAATATTTAGTGTCGTAAAGTTCGTGTTTTGTGTTATAGCCTGGTCAATCCAGTTAAGTCCCTGATCAAGATTCACCTTGTTTTGCAGCGCATAGTTGGCCGCGCTTGCATATCCCTGCCATGTAAAACCTGTTTGTCCTTTCAGTTCTGCGGCTGCATTTGCCATTACTATACTGTCAACGGCAAATTCTATTTTCACAGGGAATTGTTTCTTCTCCCAGTTAAGTACAAGATCCGCAGAATTCTTCGTGATGTTGATAAAATCATAAGTAAGCAGCTCTGTTTCGGGTATATCACGTAATTGTATCTTAGCTCTCATCTGGTCTTGTTTTGCATCGTACCAGAAACTTCCCCACGACTTGTTGTCTTTTGACAAGATAACTTCACCGGTATTGTCGTTATTAATAACGAAAAATAAACCGTACGAACCTGCAGGAACTCTTTCTCCCTGCACTGTGGCAGGATGTGCGAATTGAATAACAGTATTTTCATTAGCACCCGCGCGCCATGGAGCTTCGTTACCCGCTCCGAATTGTTGTACATTATACCCGTAAGGAACAAGCTTTCCCCATATCTCGCGGTTCTTTACAGAAGGTCTTGAATATTTAACCGTTACGGTTGAAATGCCTATCGTTTGAGCAACCATAGCTGCAGGACTTGGAACACGGGGAGTTGTTATAACACCCTGTGCCCATACACTT
This sequence comes from Chitinophagaceae bacterium, assembly GCA_036558585.1. GTDB lineage: Bacteria > Bacteroidota > Bacteroidia > Chitinophagales > Chitinophagaceae > DATBFI01. The sequence continues at coordinate 7,495 of DATBFI010000547.1, read as the reverse complement.
GCTGATACCATTGCAACAAAAAAAATTGATGCTAACCTGGCGATAGATAGTTTTACCATATCATACTTGTTTTACGTGAATAAAATTGTATTGCCTATTAAAATACAACTTATTATAAATCCGCGTAAGGCATTATATTTACACGGCTATAGTAAGGGATAGAAGGTGCTTGCGTAGAAAAATTAAAAGTAGTTTTTTGCAGCAAATGACAAACGCAACGTTAGCAGTATGGTTTCATTATTTACAACTGATATAATTTCTTTTTGTGGAAAAATCTCTTCTGCAGAACCATAGAATGCAACAGGGGAATTTTGGCATGTTTTATGAGCAAATTCAAGAGATAAATTATTTAATCATTTTAAATCTTTAACCTATGTTACGCTGGACAATAATTTTTATAGTAATCGCTGTTATTGCCGCTATTTTTGGTTTTACCGGAATAGCAGCCGGGGCTGCTTCTATAGCAAAAATCATTTTCTTCATTTTCCTTGTACTTGTAGTTTTGTCGTTACTTTTCGGTCGCAGGGGAACAGATGTACCTTAAGAAATATTTTAAAAGAGTATCTATTTACGGCCAGCCATTAAATAAATAATTGGCTGGTTTTTTATTTGCCTCCTTACTAACTTTTGAACTTACGTTTTGCTGCAGCGATCTTTTTTCCTCACCATTGAACAGTTGTGTACGACCAGCTTTCCCTTACTGATATCCTGTTAAACAGATCTTAGGAGCGTCCATCATTTATCTTCCCGGTTTAAAAAGTTACAGTGCCCACACCTTCTCATTTTAAAAAAATAGGTGCAGAAAACGTAAGTCACTCAACAGACTCTGATCCAAAAATTATATAAATTTTCCCTTCAATAGTATAACGCTTCCGGCTTCTCGTCATGATATTTTTGTACCGTTAATCGATCAAATAACATAAAAACAAAAAATCATGAAAACAACAATTAAAGAAACCAGGGACAATCCAAATTGCTCCTGCAATCCTTGTTTATGTGGTGAAAATTGTGCTTGCGCTTCCGGCAAGTAATATAACAGAGAGGTTGTCACGCCTCTCTTTTTTAAACCCTTTAAATTAAAAAAATGCAACGAAATGCAGCTGATATAAGATACATCAACCCACTGCTTCCACATTCAACTTGAGGGAATTTAATATTACTACTCCTCTTATAAAGGCAAAAACTTTTGTCAAAGTAAAGGACATCCTTTATGAACCAACCGTAGGGCACTGACATGGAATACGACTGCAGTCTTTCATGGATGAAACTGATGACAGCAAAAGCCAATCCAGCCGGGTGAGAAATTTTAAATGGTTTTTTTAGCTTAAAAAAATTCCGGTTACTCCGGGAATTTTTTTGTGATGACTATCGCTTTTAAAAATTCAGCTTTATAAATGCTTATGCCTGAAAGCAAATTTGAACCCAAAAATCTTCAGCATTTTAAATCTTAATATTTTTTGAAATCCTGCTTTCATAATTCCCTGTATAGAAGGAGCGTTTGACATTTTTACAAAAATCACCAATTCAGCATCCGGGTTATCTTTTTGAATTGTACTAAGCACTGCAGGATAAATTCCTTTGCCACGGTGAGATTTAATAGTTTCACAAGGACCGATAGTAAGGGCATCTTTATAACCTAATTGTGTTGAAATGGAATGTTTTTTAAATAACCAGCTTGTATGCACAAGTTTTTCACTATCAAAAACAGCATAACAAAGATTATTGTTCTTCTTTCTTCTATCAATTTGTTTAATGCCGCTTTTTTCATTTGAATCAATAACTTTCAAGGAATATTGGGATGGCAGCGACAAGAGAGGTAATTTTTCTTTATTTGAAAAGAGGAAAAGATCGTTTGCTCTGAACTTTAGATTCCTGATTGATCTTTTTAATTTTTTAAAACCGTTTTTCTTCATCAATTTATACAGATTAATTATAAAAAATAATTATTGCAACCCTACCGGTTTCATGCCCGATTGTGTTTGAAAGTAGCGGAAAATTTACAGAAAATTTTTAAAATGATATTTCCGATAAATCTATTTCCTCATTTATTGCTTTATCTGAAGCAATTTGAAGTATATAGCTGTTATCAAAACTAATCCTTTTAATGTACCAAATGGTTTGTTCTATTTTTGTTTTACTGTTGTTTATTATAATGTCTTTAAGCGGTAAATTTAATCCTTTACCCTCCGCCTTTATTACGGCCTCCTTGGCAGTCCAATAATAGTAGAACCAAAAATATTTGTCATCAGAACCGGTAATTGTATTCCATTCTTCTTTAGAAAAATGCTCTTTAAAATCATCGATTTGTATTGCTTTAACTTCTTCAATGTCTATTCCTATTTTACTATTTGTAGAAATTACACAAACAACATACCCGGCTGAATGGGAGATATTAAAATCAAAAGCATGTTCGAGGTAAGGACGCCCATATTTAGTATATTTCAAATCAATTAAACCAGGGTCAAGTCCTGCCTCTTCCAATCCTTTTTTTAATAAAAGCTTACCATAAAGAGTAGCCTGCCGGTCTTCCCATCTTTTAAGACGCAATATTTTGTTTATAATTTCTTCAGGAAACAGGTTTAGATATTTGAAAAACTCCGCTTCGTTAAGTTTGTTCCTATAGTTTGAAAGAAATAATTTAATCATTACTTAATCTTAATATTATAACTTCACGGGAATTTATCGGAAAGCAATATCAGTTTAGTTTCCAGGCAATAAAAAATTAATTATTGAAAGAGCGTGTACATTAAATATTAGTTATAAGTATTCGCGATAAAAGTTTTTGAATTTCTCAATATTTTCGGCTATCAGCAAGAAAAAGTGGCGGATACCTTAATAAAAATTTTTATTTTTACTTTTACAACCAAAGTTATTAAGTCAATCCGTACTTAGATTGTTACTGATAGCAATTAAAAAAACAAATACCGTTAAAAAAATTCTCTGAACCAAAATAAAAAATACACATGAAAGATTTATTGATCAACCCAACAACATCTGACTCGATGGGAAGTTCGTCGAGATTAACGCAGGCAGAGAAGCATCAATTATTGGTAGAGTTCAATGATACAAAAACCAGTTATCCCAGCGATAAGACGGTTATAGATTTATTTGAAGATAAGGCAAAGAGTACACCTCAGGCAACGGCAATTGTATTTGAGGAGCAACAGCTTACTTATAGAGAACTTAACGAATACACTAACCAATTAGCACATTACTTAAGAAGTAAAGGAGTAAAAAATGAAACATTAGTACCCATTTGCATTGAACGATCACTCCAGATGATAATCGGGATACTCGGTATTTTAAAGGCAGGAGGAGCTTACGTGCCTATTGACGCTGATTATCCTGAAGAAAGAATACGGTACATATTGGAAGATACCCGGGCCACTATAGCTATTAGCAGCAAAGAAACGAAATTCAGATTAGAGGATTTCAAAAGCCTTGATATTATTGAACTGGATGCGAAGTTTTCAGTCATTTCCCAACAGCCTGCAATTAATGTACAAGTCCCTGTTGCAACTGATCACCTTGCCTATGTAATCTATACATCCGGTTCAACAGGAAAGCCTAAAGGGGTAATGATCGAGCACAAGGGATTGCTAAACCTTTCATTAAGCCAGGCAGATGGATTTCGGCTAAAGCCCGGGATGAGAACCCTTCAATTTGCTGCTTTCGGATTTGATGCCTCTTGTTCTGAAATATTTACTACACTATTAAGCGGGGGTTGCCTGGTATTACCTCAAAAAAAGGATCTCTTATCAATAGAAGCATTTGAAAAGCTTATTAATAAGCATAAGGTGAAAGTAGCTACTCTTCCGCCTTCCTATCAGAATGTCGTTAAAGATGCGTTAGGAACATTAAAGACTATTATATCAGCAGGGGAACCCTTAAATGTGTCAGTCGGGCGGTATTTACAGTCAAAAGGGATTCGATTACTCAATGCTTATGGCCCAACGGAAAATACAGTATGCGTAAGCATGTCTGATGATCCAATAAAAGATAATAATCTAACCGTAATTGGCAAACCTATTTCAAATGTGCAGGTATACATTTTGGATAAGACGGGCAATTTATGCCCCGTTGGAGTGACAGGAGAAATATGCATAGGAGGTGTGCAGGTTGCACGTGGTTACTTACACCGTCCCGATCTAACGGCAGAGAAGTTTATTGTTAACCCGTTTGATAAAAAGCCGGGAGCAAAAATGTATAAAACAGGAGACCTGGGCCGGTGGCATGCAGACGGTAACATAGAATTTTTGGGAAGGATTGATGACCAGGTAAAAATTCGCGGCTACCGAATTGAGTTAGGGGAAATAGAGGGAGTGCTGAATCAGTGTGAGCTGGTGAGTCAGGCAGTGGTATTGGCAAGGGATGATAAAGAAGGCAATAAGCGATTGATAGCTTATATTATTCCTAAAAGGTCATTTGACCGGAAGGCTATCATAAATTATTTGATGAGTAAGCTGCCGGAATATATGGTGCCAACCATATTAGTGAAAATGGAGGATTTTCCAATTACGCCAAACGGAAAGATAGATAAGAAAGCATTGCCTGATCCTGAGCGGAATGACTTGTCAAATAATGAATATGTAGCACCTCGTAATAAAACAGAGCAGAGGCTCGCAGAAATCTGGCAAAAGTTGCTTCATACGGAAAAGGTGGGCATCCATGATAATTTTTTTGAAATAGGAGGAAATTCTTTGATTGCAACCAGGCTAATGTCAAAAATTGAAAAAAGCTTCAGGCTAAAATTTCCTATATCTGTTTTATTCAAAGCCCCGACCATTGAAGAACTTTCATATTATGTCTTCAATAAAATTGATTTGCAGGAGTCAGTTGTAGTAACCGTACAGCCAAATGGAAGCCAGTTACCATTTTTTGTAGTGGGAGACCTGGCCCGAAGTTTACGTTATTATAAACTGGCGAAATATTTGGGAGAAGATCATCCGGTTTATGAATTCAAATTACCATCAAAAGACGTTAGGCTAAATATTCCATCGCAGGAAGACATTGAAAAAACTGCTTCATTTTTCGTAAAGGAAATGCTCCGTATTCAGCCCGAAGGGCCCTATTTTCTTGGTGGTACCTGTGGCAGAGGGGTTGTAGCTTACGAAATGGCTCAACAACTTCACGCTATGGGTCACAAAATAGGGTTATTGGCATTGTTTGAAGTTTACACGCCTGAAGGTGTTCAAATAATACCTTCATATAATTTCTGGAAGAAAAAGGCTGGCACATTCAAAGAAAAAGTTAGATCATCTCCTTCATATAAAGATAAATCCAGGGTTCTTTTTAAAAGGCTGAGAATTATATTTAATATGATCTACAAAGCAACAGCCCGGAGTATTGATGGAATAGCTTATAAAAGCAGCTTGAAAAGAGCATACACTTTTAAACCATACCCGGATAAAATCACATTGTTTAAATCCGAAAAAGAATATGCTGTGAATTTCTCTACAAATGATCCTTATCTTGGATGGAGAAACTATTGCTCCGAAGAAAATATTGAGATGGTTAAAGTACCAGGAGGGCATGGGAAAATTTTACAGGAACCTGGTGCAAAAATAGTAGCGGATTATATAAAGGACCATTATAAAAAGGCGCAATCATTCCAGGAAGCAAGTGAAGTTTATAACTAAAAAAAGCTTATTAAAAGAGAGCCAGTCTTGTTGTCACTGAGACTGGCTTTTTTTATTTATAAATAGCAGTACTCGGTTTTATCAAAATGCTTTTGCAATACTTAAATATCGGCTGCGATATTTATTCAGCTTATCACTTTTCTGTTGTTTTATTCTCATCAATGTGATTAGATTTGAGAAATACTTTGTATGAAAAAGATGATTGCATGCACCTTACTGTGCATTGTTGCAGAAACAGCTGTTGCCTGCACAACATTTGTCATCGATAAAGAGGGGCATATTGTTTTCGGCAGAAATTATGACTGGATTTCTGGCGCAGGTATTGTGCATACCAATCAGCGCGGACTCTTTAAAACATCGATAAAAAACAATGATGGACAAACCCTCAGTTGGGTATCAAAATTTGGAAGCATCACATTTAACCAATACGGAAAGGAGTTTCCTACCGGTGGCATGAATGAAGATGGACTTGTAGTGGAATTGATGTGGCTGGATGGAGCCCGCTATCCGGAAAATGATGCCAGGTCTGCCGTAGGCGTATTGCAATGGATACAATACCAGCTTGATAATTTTTCAACCACTGAAGAAGTGATTAACTCAGATGCTTTACTTCGTATTGAAAGCAAAAGTGTGCCCTTGCATTACCTTGTGGCAGATGCTTCCGGGAGCGTAGCCAGCATAGAATTTCTTGGAGGAAAAATGGTTGTGCACAAAGGCAGGGAATTGCCCTTTCCTGTTCTCACCAATAGTACGTATGCATCTTCTGCCGAAGCTGAAAACAAATATTTGAAAAGAAATGACGGAGTACTTCCTGGCGACAATTCGCTGGATCGTTTTGTGACTGCCTGCAATATGATACAACAATTCAATGCAAAAAATATCAACACAACTGTTACTGATTTTGCTTTCTCCATCCTCGATAAAGTTTCCCAGGGAGATTATACAAAATGGAGCATTGTGTATGATATCACTAATAAAGAGATTCATTTTAAAACGCGAGGCAACAGTAATATAAAAATTATTCGCTTCAAAGGGTTTGATTTTTCCTGCACCAGCCCGGCTAAAATGTATAATATGAACCAGCAGGATACAGGAGATATAACGGCAAATTTTATATTGCCCAACAAAGAACTCAAACGAAATGTTATTGCGCGTGCCGTGACTGAAAGCAGTAAATATGTTACCATCAGTGATGAAGAAAAAGAAAGAATGCTGATTTATGAAGAAGAGATAAAATGCAAATGATTGGAAAACAAGCGAAAACTATCATAGCAACGAAGTCTGTCATTTGTATGTGTATGATTTGTCGCAACTCATAAAGTATATTACAGATAATGTAAAAATTTTTGAAAGGAAGCGTGAAGCCTTTTGCGATGACATTAATTTTGAAAAAAAACCATGTTATCCGATGAAATCAAAATAAAATATATTGGCGGTCCCACTGCCTTATTTGAAGCAGGTGGTCTTCGGTTTTTAACTGATCCTACATTTGATCCGAAAGGTACAGAATACAAAACAAACATATATACTTTACGCAAGTTGACAGATCCTCCAATAAACGCTGAAGATATCGGCAACATAGATTTTGTATTGCTTAGTCATGACCACCATTTTGATAATCTCGATAATAAAGGAAGAAAGTTTCTTAATACAGTCGAAAAAGTTTATACAACGATTGCAGGTGCTGAAAGGCTTGGTGGCAATGCAATGGGCCTTGAACCTTGGCAAATACTTGAGATAGCCACAAAAGATGGCCGCATTTTAACGATAACAGGAACACCTTGTCGTCATGGTCCTGCAGGCGGAGATCGTGGCCCGGTAACAGGATTCCTCCTCAGTTATAAAAATGAAAACAA
>DATBFI010000546.1:0-9346 GCA_036558585.1 Chitinophagaceae bacterium | reverse complement strand
ATTTATGCAAATACACTGTTACCGTTTGCTGTTTATTCTCTGGGTTTTTAATTTCTTCAGGCATCGAAAGAAGATGTTCTTCTAATATCTGTCTTCCTGATCCTCTCGATTTTTCAACTTCATTTTAATCGCTCCAAAACTCCTTTTCGTTTGACTATATTTTTATAATCCCATTGAATTTGCCTCGACTTTTCAAGCCAGCGTTTTAGATCATTCCTGTTTATTTGTTTGACAGATGTATAACGGATCTCAGCAGCTTTGAAACTTCCTTCTTTTTGTAAAGCTTACTCATCAAACGATTGGCCACTCCAAAACAATAACCGGATACAATCTTTCAATTTACTGTATCCAACAACGGGGTTGCCGTCCAAAAACCAAACCGGATGTGCATGCCAGATCTTATTCCCGGCTTCAGGTAAATTTCGGTTTATCTCCTGAGAAAGGATGTTACATATCTCCCTGCTTTCATTGGATTGAGATTCATTGTATGCCTGGATGTCTTTATTCATTTTGTGATTTTGTTTTTACGGTCATTGCAGTGTATCGATCGTTATCAGTACTGCTAAGTAATGGTTTGTTCACGCGCAATAGTTAAATGAAGCGGGAGCAAATATTCAACCTGCTTGTCCAACAGGCAGGGAAAAATGACGTTGAAGATAACAACAAATACTAAATAACAAGATCGTCTGGATTCAATAGCCGTCATAACTTAAGATAATGGTTACGTTACTTAATGTAATGCTCGCCGCTTATTTTACCTCGTTCATACTTTTTCTTTATTAATAAATTTTTATTGTTTTTCAATAAATATTTATTTATATTTGCACTTCATTTAAACACATATATATTATTATGAAAACGAAAACAGACACACTGCTGGCAGTCATGAATGTTCTGTCATGGGTGACATTAATTGGGTTAATTGTGAAAGCCGGAGCGATCATAATCTCGTACGGGGTAAGTATTAGAAACCCGGCAGGAGCAAAAAATCTTTACATGGGGTGGGATTTGTACAACCTCAGGCAATTCGATTTTTGGCATTACACAGGAACAGTTTTACTTATGATCGCTATACTGCTCTCTGAAGCTTACATAGCGTTCCTTGTTACCAGGGTATTGTCCAAAATCAAAATGACGAACCCATTTACAATGGAAGTATCGAAGATACTCGAGAAGATTGGTTATTTTATACTATTGACATGGGTGGCAGCCATGCTTTACAATGGACATATAACATGGCTGTCGAAAAGAATAACAGGACTGCAGGAAAATTTGATTTCGGGAGAATTCTTATTAATGGCAGGAGTGGTGTTTGTTTTCTCGCAAATATTTAAGAAAGGAGTAGAAATTCAAACCGAAAACGAGTTAACCGTATAAGCTATGCCGATCATTGTAAACCTGGACGTAATGATGGCCAAACGAAAGATGTCATTGAATGAGCTTTCAGAAAAAGTTGATCTGACATTGGCCAATCTCTCCATCTTAAAAACCGGAAAAGCAAAAGCTGTACGTTTCAGCACGCTTGAAGCTATATGTAAAGCGCTCAATTGTCAACCCGGAGACATTTTGGAGTATGTGGAAAAGCACTAAAATTTTGGAGTTTGATTATATATTTCAATACTTTTTGGGCGTGTATACGCCCAAAATTTCTCTGAATTTCTACCGGGCAAACAACAAAACAATCACTTTTCATTCAGTATCCTGTCAAGCAAAGGCTCGAGGGACACCGATGCAAAACCTGAACCATAATCAGACAAGCCATAAGGAATAATCAATTCACCATTATGAATAATGCTGCCGCAAGAGTATAAAACATTGGGTACATAACCTTCCCTTTCTTCGTCATTCGGCATAAGCAAAGGTTCTTTTAAACGACCCAATTCCACAGTGGGGTCGTCAAGACTAAACAAACTGGCACCAAGGCAATATTGCCGCATGGCGCCCACACCATGTGTAATAAGCAACCATCCTTTATCAGTTTCAAGTGGTGAGCCGCAATTACCTATTTGTGTAAACTCCCATGGATATTTTGGCTCCTGTAATCTTTGTGCATTTTCCCATACATTCACCTTATCTGAAAACATGATATAATTATTTACACCGTCAATCCTGGAAACCATCGCATAGTTACCATTTATCTTGCGTGGGAATAATGCCAGGTTCTTGTTCTTTGCGCCGCTTCCATACAAAGGCATTATTTTAAAATCATAAAAGTTTTGCGTTACCAATAATTTTGGCTGTATAGTAAGACCATCCCATGCTGTATATGTAGCATAATAACTAACTGAATTGTCATCATTGGTAAATCTTACAAAACGGGCATCTTCAACACCCTTTTGCTCAAATTCGGAAATAGGAAAGATCACACGGTTTGACAGGTCTGTATCCAGCGAGAAATGTACATAGTGATAAGAATCGGCCAGCCATAAGATCTTTTCAAAAGCATGATAGGTTGCTTCTGTTCTCTCTTCGAGTTCCAGTTCAGAGATCACTTTCTTTAATGTTTTATAATCAAAACTATCAGGAAGCTGTTTTACCAATTTGTCGACCACTTCATTGCTTAACTGGCTTAGAAGTGCGGTATCATCAAAAAGATCTTTTTTATAAACTGTATTCCTGATTATATCTGCTTCCTCAATTAAAGTGCCCGGGCTACTCATGATAATATTGTTTTGTATATCTAAAACCGCTCTTCTGAAAACGATGGAAGAAATATGACCTTCACCAACGGCACGAAAACTGATGATAACCCTTTTTTCACCTTCTGCCACATCTGACTGATCAGGGTTTTCAACAATAGACGGGTTGAAAAATGCCGCTGATTCAATCGAATATTCGTGTGTAAAATAAGAACCGATCAGCATTTTACGATACCGGTCCAAATCTGCTATATTAATATTAAGCTGTTCAAAAATATAGGAAACTCTTTCGCAGTTCCTTTCAAATGTGCGGGTTATACTGCGATGTCTTTTTGAGAATTCTCTTAGAACAGATATTAACTCATCTTTTACTGCCGCATCGCTCATCGCCATTACACAGTTTACTACATTTTTGGCTCTTTCATCTCCGTTAAAAAAGAACCGTACGATTACACGTTTAGGATCGGGATAAATTTTTAAAGGCTTTCTTGTTATTGTAATTCTCATAGAACTGAAAAATTTTTGGTACTAAAATAGATTGTTATAGTATATAAGTCTGCATTGAACAGAATTAAATTTTTTTTGAAACAAGACTACATTGCTACTACTTATCTTTCATCTGTCAGATACTTGTTGCCCAAGTATTACAAAACTATTGCCAAAAGAATTTATGTGTGCATGAGGATATGATGTCAAATAATTTCTTTACGAATTTTATAACACCAATGGTCAAATATTGACAAAGGAGGCTTTTGTTTAAATTATTTTCGCATACTGTTTATGATATCTGCAGCGCGTCAATTATATAAAGATGCCTACACCGGTTTATCACGAAATACATGGTACCTGTCGCTGGTAATGCTTATTAACCGCAGCGGTACGATGGTAATTCCTTTTATGACAATATACTGCACTCAGTCTCTTAAATTTAGTATTACCCAGGCCGGTTTTATTATGGGTCTATTTGGATCCGGCGCTATTGCAGGCGCAATGATCGGTGGAAGAATTACAGACAGGTTTGGATTTTATCCGCAGCAGGTTGCATCATTGTTGCTTGGCGGAATAATGTTTATTGTAACCGGCTATCAGCACACTTATATTTCGCTTTGTATCAGCACATTTATATTAAGTGTTTGCAATGAATCGTTTCGTCCTGCCAATGCTACTGCTATCGCATTTTACAGCAAGCAGGAGAACAGGACACGGTCTTATTCTCTCAACCGTTTGGCCATAAATTTAGGATGGGCTGTCGGGGGCGCCCTGGGTGGTCTCCTTGCGTCCATTAACTACAAACTTTTGTTTTGGGTTGACGGCTGTACCAATATTGCCGCGGCATTTCTTTTATTGCAACTGCTTCCTTATATAAAAACAGGAACAAGGCATTTAAAGGAAAAACAAATCATTATTAAACAACCTGCTTACCGTGATAAAATTTACCTGGCATTTATTGCGCTGACTATTTTATTTGCCGCATGCTTCTTCCAGATATTCACTATACTTCCTGTTTTTTACAAAACACAATGGCATCTTAATGAACAGTTCATTGGCCTGTTGATGGCACTGAATGGTATCATCATCGTATTGATAGAAATGATACTGGTGTATTCACTGGAAGGTACAAAACCATTAACAACATTTATACGTACGGGGGTATTACTTGTTGGTGTTAGTTACGCATTACTAAACATACTGCCTGCTTCAGGCTGGGGGGCAATATTATCTATAAGCATTCTTACAATTGGTGAAATTCTCTCGATGCCTTTTATGAATTCTTTCTGGATCAAACGCACCACGGAAACCAACCGTGGCCAGTATGCTGCCATGTATACCATCGCATGGAGTATCGCACAGATTGCAGCCCCCACGCTGGGGAGCCAGGTTGTTCAGCATATCAGCTACACTGCGCTCTTGTGGATTTTATTTTTCACCTGCATTTTGGCCAGCGCCGGATTTATATTGCTTGGGCTAAGAATAAACAATTCTAAAAACTGAATTTGCTTCCTAACTTTAATTCAAAAGACTCTGCTTGAAAAAACCATTTCCATTATTATTATTTTGGTTTACAATAATTTCTCTAATTGTCATGACAGGCACTTTTGGCTTCATGATCATTGAGCATTTTAATTTTCTCGATGCGTTATATATGACTGTCATTACTGTAACCACGATTGGTTACAAAGAAGTAGAACCTTTGTCAAATGCAGGTAAAGTTTTTGATATAATACTCATAATAATTTCCTTTTCTATTTTTACTTACGCGCTGGCAAGATTGACACAATTTATAGCCAGCGGGGAAATGGGTCTTTATTTTAAAAACCGCAAACTTATGCAGGCAATAGAACAATTAAACAATCACGTAATTATATGTGGTTTCGGCCGTAACGGTCAGCAGGCAGCTGTTACTTTAAGGACGCATAAAGAGAAGTTTGTGGTGATAGAAAATAATATGAACCAGATCAATCAATGGCTCAATGAAGATTCTTCTCTCATTTATATAAACGGAGATGCAACAGACGATGACATACTTACAAGAGCCGGTATTGAAAGAGCGAAAGCGTTGATCATAACATTGCCGGAGGATGCTGATAATGTTTTTATTGTTTTATCTGCACGTTCATTAAATCCGGGGATACAAATTATTAGTCGTGCATCACAACATGGCTCCGCACAGAAATTAAATAAAGCAGGAGCAAATAGTGTGATCATGCCTGATAAAATTGGTGGTGCACACATGGCTACACTTGTTTCAAAGCCTGATATAGTAGAATTTATAGATTATCTTTCGAGTGAGGAGGGCGAGAGCATAAGCATGGAATCGGTGGAATACAATAAACTTCCACCCGAAATAAAAGATAAATCTTTAAAAGTAATAATGGACTGGAAAAAGACAGGTGTGAATTGCATTGGTGTAAAAACAAGTGAAGGAAAATTTATCATTAATCCTCCCGATGATATTTTAATTACAAAAGGCATGAAAGTTATTGTCCTTGGAACAAAGCAGCAAATAGAATCAATGAAACACAACGTGGAAGAGACATGAGCCAAGAGAGTTTTGATCTGACGAGGTTTATTGCTAGACGTAATTGTTTCTGTTCCTATAATAATAAACCTTTCCCCAACAGGCAACCCGAACCTAAACTATAAACAAGTTACCCCACAATATTTTACTCAACACAACTATTATCTATTATGGCACTCAGAAAACGTATTAATCCCTTTTTTAAAATTAATAACGACACAGGTTTTGGGATCAATGCAAGCAGCTACGGCGGCCGTTTTATAAATAAAGACGGAAGCTTTAATCTAAAGAAAGAAGGCATACCGGTATGGGAACGCTTCAGTATTTTTCATACCCTGCTCAATATGCCGCGCTGGAAATTTATTACTGTTATCATCGTTTCGTTTATTGTTATTAACCTGACATTTGCTCTTGTTTACATTATGGTTGGCGTTGACCAGATAACAGGAATGATTGCGCTGAACAAATGGCAGTTGTTCAGAGAAGTTTATTTCTTTAGTACCGAAACATTTAGTACGGTTGGTTATGGCAGAGTAAACCCTGTTGGAGGAGGCGCAAATTTTGTTGCATCAATTGAAGCACTTACAGGTTCTTTATTTTTTGCGGTTGTTACAGGCTTAATGTATGGGCGATTTTCAAAACCACAGGCATATCTTGTTTTCACCCACTTTGCCCTGGTATCTCCCTACCAAAACAGTACAGGTCTTATGTTTCGTTTTGCTTCTTATAAAGACCGGCATAACTTAACCAATATAGAAGTAAAAGTAAATTTAAGTTTGCTGGAGGAAGACAACGGTAAGATGATCTACAAGTTTTATGATCTTCCTTTGGAAAGAAGCCGTATCGATAGTTTGCCAATGAATTTTACAGTGGTGCATCCGATAGACGAGAACAGCCCTCTGCAGGGCATTACATTAGAAGATATGCAGGCAACTGATGTAGAAGTGTATGTACTGGTAAGGGCATTTGATGATGTTTACTCTGCCACTGTTTTACAAAGAACTTCTTACACTTATGACGAAATAAAATTCAACGCGAAGTTCGTACCTATGTACAGGGAAAGTGAAGACCGTAATACGACCATTCTGGAATTAAATAAATTGAATGAGTATAAGGTTTTAGGATGATAACCGTTAAAGAGGTTTTTTTTAGGGTCCTCAATGGTAACGATAGTAACACTACTGAATGAAAATAATTTTGCAACACCAATTATGAAAAAATCAGAAACCAAATTTTCATCAACCCGAAGAGAGACGATGAAAATGCTTGCACTGGGTTCAACAGCAGGCCTGTTAGGACTGCCCGGAAAACTTTTTGCGCGTGCACAAAAAACTGAAATTCCTGAAGGCTATAAAACCGGCATGCCACCGGTGAAGATAAAGAGCGTTAAAGCCATAGCAACTGCACCCGAAGGCAGCAATCTTATAGTTGTAAAAGTTGAAACTACTGAACCCGGTTTGTATGGCTTAGGTTGCGCCACTTTTACGCAAAGAGCTGTAGCAGTAGTTACAGCAATAGATAGTTATCTCAATGATTTTTGTATTGGAAAAGATGTTGACAACATTGAAGACATGTGGCAGTCATGCTATGTAAGTTCTTATTGGCGCAATGGCCCCGTTTTAAATAATGCATTAAGTGGGCTTGATGAAGCGCTGTGGGATATTAAAGGCAAACGCGCTAATATGCCTTTGTATCAATTACTGGGAGGTAAGAGCAGGTTTGCAGTAGATTGCTATGCGCATGCCAGTGGGAATACTCCTGAGGAAGTTGCTGAAAGCGTACAAAAATATATGGCACAGGGATTTCGCCACGTGAGGATACAACAGGGTGGATACGGTGGAACGGGAACTACAGTTCAAAAGCCTGATTTTAGAGCAAAAGGATTTGGATATGAAGACGATAATTACATGAATGAACATGCTTACCTGAAATCTGTACCAAAGATGTTTGAGACAGTAAGAAAAGTTTGTGGTGATGATGTTGAATTGTTGCATGATGTGCATGAACGCGTACAGCCGATGGATGTTATAAATATGATCAAGGCGGTGGAAGATTACCATCCTTATTTTATTGAAGATCCTTTTTCACCGGAAAACATGGAATGGTTTAAGCAGCTTCGGATGAGCACAACTGTTCCGATTGCTATGGGCGAATTGTTCAATAACATCAACGAGTTTAAAATGCCCATGGTCAATCAATGGTTTGATTATATCCGTGTACATGTGTCACAGGTTGGAGGCGTAACTCCTGCTATGAAAATTGCACGGCTCGGGGAATGGTTTAATATCAAGACTGCCTTTCATGGTCCGGGAGATGTTTCACCTGTTGGGCATGCTGCCCAGGCTCATATTGATTTGGCTGTGTGGAATTTTGGAATACAGGAGAGGGTTGATTTTTCAGAAAAAATGCAAAGTATTTTTCCCGGTTGTCCGACTATGAATAATGGCTACATGTTTGTGAACGAGGCGCCAGGTATCGGGGTAGATATAAACGAAAAGGAAGCTGCTAAATATCCAATAGGTACAAAATCAAATTGGCAGGTCCGCAAAAATGATGGAACGATCATAAGGCCGTAACAAAAGAATTTCGATTTTTTAGTGATAAACCGGCTTGTTAAAATCATGGAGCACAAATCCATCAAGCATTTTAATTATTTTGCTTCGCGAAATATAAGAGTGTGAAATAAATTACTAACTAACAAAAATTGTTAACTAAAAAATTGCTAACTAAAAAATTGCTAACTAAAAAATTACCTCATAATGGATAAACTGAATAACAAAGTTGCTTATATAACGGGCGGCTCGAAAGGGATAGGGTACGGCATAGCAAAAATTTTACTTGAAAATGGAATGAAAGTAGCAATTACAAGTCGTAACATGAAGGCTGCAAAAGAGGCCTCTGAATCCTTAACTAAAGATGCGTCAAAAGTTTTGCCTTTAGAATCTGATGTAAGCTCGCTTTCTTCAGAGACAAAAGCTGTACAGGAAGTTATCAATTATTTTGGTCAACTCGATGTGCTGGTTGCAAACGCAGGTGTGGGACATTTTGCTTCTATTGAAAATTTATCAGAGGCAGAATGGAAAAACACAATTGACACGAATCTTACGGGTGTTTTCAATAGTGTGAAAGCAAGTGTCGAAGCGCTGAAGCAATCGAAAGGTTATATTATTACTATCGCCAGTCTTGCAGGAACTAATTTCTTTGCAAATGGCTCAGCTTATAACGCAAGCAAATTTGGTTTGGTGGGATTTACACAGGCTATTATGCTTGATCTGCGACAATATGGTATTAAAGTAACTACTATTATGCCTGGTTCAGTTGCAACGTATTTTAATAATCATATTCCTGGTGATTCCGATATATGGAAGATACAACCTGAAGACATTGGACATATCGTAGCTGATCTTTTGAACATGCATCCCCGAACATTGCCAAGTAAAATAGAAGTTAGACCAACCATTCCACCAAATAAATAGTACTATTTATTTTTGTGGCCTTCAACTATATTCCAATTCTCTTAACCAAATTTTTAACCTTCTTATATAATCATGGAATATTTTTTTTCGTTCTTATAAAAATCTGTTCAATTGTATCTAAAAAATTCTACTCTTGTTGGTTTTAATTTGATCCAAAAAAAATTTTTCCTGTATGAAAAAGCTGTCAGGTATTGTTGGCTGTATCCTGCTGT
>DATBFI010000545.1:0-6687 GCA_036558585.1 Chitinophagaceae bacterium | reverse complement strand
TACCCCGGTGAAAACAACGAGTTTATTTTTTGGAATGGAGATATCGATGTTTTTCAGGTTGTGTTCTCTTGCTCCAATCACCTCAATCACTTCATGTTCCTGGCCATTGCTTTCAGCAATTTCAGTTTTCTTTTTTGCCATAAGTGTAATCCACAAAAATATGACAAAAGATTTTTTGCAGATCCATTTACTTCTGAATAGAGAGGTTATTTATTTTTTAATTCTGTTAATTTAAAATGATGAATAAACTTTTTGGGGCCTGCAATGTTGCTACTACTTTATCTGGCTATAATAATCTTTTGAACAGCGCCACTCATGTTATTCTTTAAGTAATATAATCCTGCAGCCATGTTTGAAACATTCATATTACCGTTACCCTTTATGTAAGTAGTTAGCAGTGTTTGACCTGATTGATTCAACAGTGAAAATGATGCACTGCCATTTGTTTGTATATGCAGCATATTTTTTACGGGGTTCGGATAAACAGTGAAAATATTCCTTTTATCATCCCGCTGCAGCGTGTTTTCCGAAGAAGCCGAAGCAAATTCAGGAGCAGGCACATAATGAATTGTATTGCTGCAGAGAGTGAGCCCGGTAGCAACTGAATTTGTGACTTCCACATGATATATCCCGCTTTGAGAAGGATGAAAAACAGAATCTCCGGTAATGGTTGCAACGATTGCGACGCCTGATTTTTCACGTCTGAACCATTTGTAAGTATTATGGCTTAATGTGCCGCCTGCTGAAACTGATAAAACTTTGCCACTCTGATGAACAGGGATCAAGGCCTCTTTGTTGTAAATGGCAAAAGGAAATGTTTTTGCAACCAACTCCATTCCATCAAATGTAAAATCGTTATATTGTAATTTTAATCTTCGTAAGAACTGCAGATTGGTAATGTTGGAAGGGATTTTCCCGTTTAATTTGTTATGGCTTAAATTCAGCGCACGCAGATGTACAAGATTACCAAGAGAAGTCGGAATGCTGCCACTTAGCTGGTTATGATCTAACCTCAGCGAATAAAAGAGATTTATAAGGTTGCCAAAAGAAGATGGGATAGCCCCTTCGAACTGGTTATTATTTAAATGCATCTCATAAATACCGGAAAGATTACCAAGCTCAGCCGGGATCTTGCCACTCAACTGGTTATGATCTAAATGCAAGGTGCCGAGATTAACAAGATTTCCAAGGGAAGGTGGAATGTTTCCACTTAATTTATTATTACGTAAAATCAAAGTGAAGACATTTTTAAGATTACCAATTGAAGATGGAATAGTACCACTCAATTGATTATTATACAAGTATAAAAATTCAACATTTATAAGATTACCAATAGAAGATGGAATAGTGCCACTTAACTGGTTATTGCCTAAATCCAACAACGCAACACGCGCCAGATTACCAATAGAAGATGAAATATTTCCACTCAACTTATTTTTATTTAAAATGAAGGTGGTAATATTTGTAAGATTACCGATAGAAGCGGGAATTCGGCCACTTAACTGATTATTGCCTAATTGCAGATAGTTGAGATGTGTAAGATTACCAATAGAAGATGGAATAGTGCCGCTTAATTGGTTATCACCTAAATTTAAAGTGATAAGATTTACGAGATTACCGATTGAAGCAGGGATGGTGCCGCTCAGCCCATCATTGGCTAAATATAAAGAGGTGAGATTTACAAGATTGCCAATTGAAGACGGAATAGTGCCTTGCAATTGGTTGCTACTTAAATTTAGATTAGTGAGATTTGCAAGATTACCGATAGAAGATGGAATAGTGCCATCTAAAAAATTAAAACTTAAATCAACTTCCGTTACCCTTGTACCGGTAACGGCTATTCCCTCCCAGGTTTTTACAGGGCCGCTTAACCAATTATCAGTGAAAAGCCAGGCAGAGCCATTCGTACTCTTGTACAGATCAACAAGGGCCAGTGAGTCCTGTTCATTTACAGGTTGTGCATCAACTTCAATACAGGTGTTGATACAAAAAGCTAACAAAAGATGGAAAAGAGTAGATTTTATTCTCATAAAATAAGTTTTACGTGGAAATACAGAATACAAAAGCTTATAAAAATACAATGCCAGCTGTTTAACAGCGGTATTTTTTATGAACATTTCTTTTTAGATAAACTTTTGAACTATGTGTCCTTCGAAGTTGCCTGCAAGCGTTGGGACTTCACTTGATTTCGAAGTATGTTTAGAGCTTATTGATTGATATAGAATAAGGATTTTCTCGCCTAAAGATAAACTCCTTAATTTTTAATTCGATTAATTACCAGGGTTTTTCTACTTTTAATCCCCATGCGTACCCTGATCCCAGCCAAAGAATTAAAAAAAATTTCAGTAATAACAATCCTGATCATTTCTTCAGTTTGTTTTTCATTCAGCTTTAAAAATAACAACGCATACAAAAACCTGTATTTAAACCGTTTCGATGACCTTAACAGGGAGCTGACTCTTTTGGCGAGTGAGATACGCAGTTCTGACCTTTCTGAAAAAGAAGTGGAAAACTTAAAGCAGCAAATTGAAACCGCAAGGCTAAAGCTTAAAGGTGTTGATTTTTGGCTGCGTTACCTGGAACCTACTCAATATAAAAAGATAAACGGGCCGCTCCCGGTAGAGTGGGAGACGGAAGTGTTTGAGAAATTTGAGAAACCTTATAAAAGAAATGGTGCCGGTCTTACCCTTGCAGAATTATACCTTAAGGAGAAAGTGAAGAATAAAGATTCGCTGCTGCATTTGGTACAATCGTCCATTGATGCATCAAGGGCGTATTTGGCCGATTCAATAACAGGGCGGTTAAGTGAATACGGAACTTTTTTTCTTGCCAACAGGCTTTTTTTATTAAATCTTTCAGCCATTTATACTACCGGTTTCGAATGTCCTGATACGAATAATATTATTCCTGAACTGCGCTCCATGCTGATAAGTGTGAAAGATATTTACAGCAATTACGATAAAAGTTTCCCTTCCACATCTTTATCTAAAGAGTATGTTGACTTATATAATAAGACAATATCGTTCGTAAACAATCAACCTGGTGATTTTGCTGAATTTGATCACTTTACATTTATAAAAGATTATGTAAATCCCCTTTTTGTGATGAATCAAAAATTTATTAAAACATATTTGGTGATTTCAAAAAGCTTTAATGATTATACCTTGAATGATAGCTGCAGTTCAATTTTTGATAAATCACTATACAATGCACAAAACACAAAAGGTATTTACTCTTTTATAGAAGATAAAAATATTTTGCAGGAAATAAAGCAAACAGGCAAATTACTTTTTTACGATCCTATATTATCAGGGAACAATAAACGTAGTTGTGCCTCATGCCATAAACCTGCTGAATATTTTACTGATACTGCATTGCAAACCGCCCTGCAATTTGACGGACACCAATATTTGCCAAGAAATACTCCTTCCTTGATAGATGCTACTTTTAATCATTTGCTCATGCTTGATGGCAAGCATATTTCATTGCAGGCACAGGCAAAAGATGTGATAGAAAATCCGAAAGAAATGAATAGTGATGAAAAAGAAGTAATAAAAAAAGTTTTAAGTTGTAAGGAGTATAAAGAGATTTTCAAAAGATTTTTAAAGCTAACTCCTGAAGAAAATGAAATTACCTTAAATCATATAGTTTCTGCCATTACATTTTATTATGGAGATTTTAGCAATTTTTATTCTCCCTTTGATGATGCAATGAACAATAATAAACCTCTCGATGAGACTTGTAAAAAAGGTTTTAACCTGTTTATGAGTAAGGCTAAATGTGGGACCTGCCATTTTGTTCCTCATTTTAACGGCGTGAAACCACCTTATATGGGTTCTGAATTTGAGGTATTAGGTGTTCCGGCAGATAAAGACTATAAAAAGATAAGCAATGACAGCGGCAGGTACAATATAAATCCTGCCACTGAAACATTTCATGCATTTAGAACGGGTTCAATAAGAAATGCACAGTACACAAAGCCTTATATGCACAATGGTATTTTTAATACATTAGAGGAAGTAATTGATTTTTATGATGCAGGAGGTGGAGCAGGTCACAAACTCGATGTAACCAATCAAACGCTGCCAGTAGATCCCCTAAAACTAACGCGGACAGAAAAGGATGAGCTTACCGCATTTATTCAATCTTTAAATGAAAATATTATTTTTGAAATACCGCCGCTACAATTGCCTAAATCTTCCGATAAAAATTTGAATGCAAGAAAAATAGGTGGAGAATATTAATATGACAAAAACTATATTTCTTATAGCAATTTGCATACTGGCCACGCAATGCAGCACACAAAAAAAAGTTGAATACAATATTCCTCCTGATGTCGGGGAGCCAAACCGCTCACTGCTTGTTCAAAGATTTGAAAAAGGGAAAATACTTTATAAAATACATTGTTCAGATTGCCATGGCATTTATACTAAGGGAAAGGATAGTGTTCCAAATTTTACCAAACAGCAAATCGATAATTATACTGCAATAGCACTTGCCGATCCTGTAAACCATACGGTGATAAAAAAAATAAGTTCAGAACAATTAGATTATATTCTTACGTTTTTGAGATTAAAGAAAAAAGGAACTTAAAATTTTTTTGCCATAAGCTATGCTGTCTCTAAAATGCTGCTGTAGATTCCAGGTTGATATGAAAGTAATTGTCTTATCTGTTATTTGTTGTTTCACAACAGTGATTGTTTTTTCTCAAACTACTTTACATGAGAACAAGGAGACCCCGGACTCAATCAATAACCATAAAGTCATTTTGGATGACAAATCCAAAATTATATCGTGGATAAATCCACAATCAAAAGCGTATGATCAATTCCTTCATCAACGGTGGAATTTTATTAAAACTCATGTACCAAATTGCCCTGGTACGCAGTCAGCCTATCCCCAATATTATTTTTATTGTGCTTATTGGAATGAAAAAGGAAAATTGAAACCTGACACATGGATGAATGATGTGGGCGAAAAAATTCCAAATTGGGTAGAATCAGCCCTGTTGTATTATGCTTACACAGGAGATACGGCTGTAATGAACATAGTAACAGGTTTAGCCACTTATGCAATTGAGCATGGAACAAGCCCGGCAACATTTGCATGGCCAAATTTTCCATATACAACCACAAACGCAGGTGATACGGAATTCCGTGGATTTACAACGGCTAAAAGATTTGCACTTTATGAAGTTCAGGTTGATCATGCCGGAGATATGGGATTGGCATATTACAGGTTATACCTTTATTCCGGGGATGAAAGATTTAAAACAGCAGCCCTAAATGTGGCGAATACACTGGCAGATAAGGTACGCACCGGTTCTGCAATCCAATCGCCATGGCCATACCGTGTGATCCTGAATACAGGAGAAGTTACTGCGGAATATGGAGCAAACTGGATGGGCTGCTATATGCTTTTGGATAACCTTGTCAGGTCCAATCTTGGTAATGTCGCGACGTATAGAGACGCATGCAAAAAAGTAAGGGAATTTATATTAGCATACCCGATGCAAACGGGATACTGGACTGACGGACACACCGATAATAATGTGAACAGCAATACTTATAAGAGCAATATGAGTGCAAGCAATGTCACATTATATATGTTAGATCATCCCGAGTTCAACCCTAACTGGAAAACAGATGTACCAGCATTGATAAAGTGGACTGAAGATAATTTTGTCTTTCGCTGCGCTCCCGGTGAACCGGCAACGCAATGGGGCGCAAATATAGTTGGAGAGCAGGATGGATTTCTTCCTAAAATGGATTACCAAACCGCGCGATATGCAGCAGAATGTGCCAGATGGTTCAGAGTTTCAGGTGATGAAGCATATAAGGAAAAGGCCTACCGTTCATTAAATTGGGTTACTTATTGTAATGACACAAATGGATTAGCAACGGAAAGTGCGGTAAGTAAAAATATTTCAAATTGGTGGTCTGATTGTTATGGCGAGGGCCCAAGAATGTTTTATCATGCACTTGCCGCGATTCCTGAGTGGGCTCCTGCGGGCGAAGATCATATACTATATTCAGAATGCGTGTTGAAAAATGTATCTTATCATGCCAATAAACTCATGTACACTGCCACGATGAAGGCAGGCATTGAATACATAAAGTTAAGTTTTAAACCTGCGAAAATTACTTTGGGGGAAAGTGAGCTCCCTTTTCTGTCAAAAGAAGAAAATAAACAAGGATACACATTAAATATTTTGGAAGATGGCGGATATGTGATAGGAGTAAACAGGGTAAATGCAGGGGAAATAATTATTACAGGTTTTTGATAAATAAATTAAGTTTTACTGCACAGTTATATTTACTGCTAATCTTGCTGTTATCATACTTTATCCGGGGTATTAAGAGTATTCCAAACCTGCAGTAAATTTTAAAAAGGATTTTCAATTTTATATTACAAAATTGATTAGAATAAAAAAAAGTAAAACCTTTGTAAGTTCAAAATATTTTTTTACTATTGCTAAATCAAAGAGAGACCCAAAGATTTTAATAAAAAATCTAATCCCCTGAAAGCGCATAATTCACCTCAGATCTTCATGTAAAACCCTGGAATGCAATTAATACGTTTATTTAACCTCAGGTCTTTGTTAAAGCCTGATCCAATTCTATAGATAATTCCTTTCCAAATCTTCATGTAAAACCCTAGACTAATTACACACAATATTTGAGTGTA
>DATBFI010000544.1:0-7798 GCA_036558585.1 Chitinophagaceae bacterium | reverse complement strand
AAATATGTTTTCTGTATCATAATGTCTTAATTTTTATTACTGATTTTTTCTCGCTCTTCACGGCAAAAATAATGCATACAGATCTTTTGACAGCAACGGTCACAGGCAATGGGGATAAACAAGAATTAATTGTGATTAATTTTTTCTAAAAAAACTTTGTCCCTTTGACATTCCCGTTTTAGATTATTCCATTAACAAGCAGGGATTGCGGTATTTAATATTGCAAATACCTGGTTTGTGTCTTAATTTATGATCATGTAAATACAAGTTTTATCCTTATTGCAGGTGGTGGACCGCTTTGAGCAAGACGACAACTAATCCAAATGTTTTTGCTATCATGACCTGACCAAAATGCACCATTCATATAACTTATGCTGCCGTAAGAGATTGATATTAGGTTTTCCGTGTTTTCATCAATCACATATACTTCAAGATGACCCCGGGTACCATAACCATGCTGCATTACATTGTACAATGTAGAAGTAAAGCTTCCGTCAGAATTATGCACCCAATTGCTGGCAATAAGATATAATGTTCCAGTCTCTGGCGGCCGAGGAGGTGAAGTGCTTACTGCTTCTTTATTACATGATGCTAAAAGAATAATGGCAAGAAAGCTCATTAAAATCCGGGAATTATATTTCATAAAAAAAATTTTGAAAAGATGAATAAATAAGTTTCTTTTTTTTGTCTTTGTGTAATACAAAGATGTCTTCATGAAGAAGCAGAAAACAAGAGAGGAACATCGCATTCTTAAAATCGGGTATTATTACCCGGATGGAGTAGAAATACGCATTAACAATAGTGGGAATCATCTGAACGGAAAGAATGCGGAACCGAAAAATCTATTCAGCAAAAATCAAATATGTTCATTCGAATCGTGCAGGGGAAATGAGTTAGCCGAATTGCCGGAACAGAACAGTTCGCAGTTCAGCAAGTTATAGAGAACTAAGAGACATTGATTTAACCAGGGTGTTACAAATCTTTATCCGGCGGGCAGGTAAGCTAATAAAATATCAAATAATGAAAAATATTAAAGATGTAAAACCGAAAGAGATTGTTCCCGGTGTTTCAGGTTTTTATGTGCATGGAGATAAGCACACTTTTGGTTATGTTGAGCTAAAACAAGGGAGTGTTGTACCGGAGCACAACCATATACACGAGCAGATCACTTACATCCTTAAAGGGCAACTTGATATGATCATAGATGGCCAGCCATATTCACTGAAAGACGGAATGTATCATATTATTCATTCTAACGTGCTCCACAGTGCTGTTGCCGTTACCGATTGTTTTGTTATTGATACTTTCAGTCCTGTAAGAGAAGAATATAAACCATTTATTGCAATATCTCCCGAATAGCTTTTGTGTCAGCAGGAAATTCTGCAAGCAAAACAAGGTTTAACGTCCTTTAGGATGACCTGACAATTCCTGATAAAAAGCCGTTCCTGAACGCAAGTTGAACGTGACGGGATACACTATTTCAATTATAGCTATAGAACATCGTTTTTCAGTTCAGGAAATACTTTCCCTATTTTGTTGATAAGATATTCGCCATAGGTGCCGGCGAATTCATGTACACTGCTTTTATCCCAGCGCTGGCTTTTTGTTTCATGAACATTGGTAACGGACTCAATGCGTTCAATACTCGTATGGAAACCGGGATCGAAAAATAAGGGAAAAGAGTAACGGTCTTTGCCCGAAGTATTCATAACACGATGTGGCGTAGAGCAGTACAGGCCGCCGGTTAACCTTTCAAGCATATCCCCGATATTACATACAAAGGTATTTTCAACGGGCGGCGCCTCAGTCCATCCTGTTGCTGTTTTTACCTGTAGGCCCCCCGCATCATCCTGTTTTAAAATAGTAAGCAGGCCATAGTCGGTATGCTCCCCAACACCCCACTGGCTTTGTTCTTTTTGCGGGGGATAATGAAAAATGCGAAAGAGAATAAGCGGGTCCTGATTATACTTTTTAAAGAAATAATCTTCAGGCAGTTGCAAACTTAATGATATGGCTTTCATTACGAGGTGGCCTACATTCGTTACAGCATCCATATATTCCATCACAGCCTCTTTAAAGCCTGGCGGGTCGGCAGGAAAAAGGTTAGCGCCATGCAGGGGAAGTCCCTGCTGCACTCTTGGATCATCCGGGCCTAACTCTGTTCCAAAATAGATGCCTTCTTTTAAATCAGGTTTGCCCGAAGTAAGCTCACTGTTAAGGGGGAAATAACCGCGCCATGCTTTACCTGCCTTGTGCATGGCAATCTGCATTTTTTCTTTTTCGGGCAGCGTAAAAAAATGATGGCTGAGCAATTCAAGCCTGTTTTGAAGAGAAAAAGATACACCATGACCTGCCGCATAAAAGAAGCCGTGTTGCAAACAGGCCTCGTTTACCTGTTTTGCAATTGCAAGTTTGTTTGTATTGAAGTTGCTGAAATCTATCAACGGTATGGCATTGGTCATGACATAAAAGAATTTAAGTGTAATTGCCAGGAAGCAGTTTAAAATTATTTAAAAGGCAAATATGATGCGGACTTTTTAAAGTAATTCTGTGAGAATAGATCATCTTACCTGAGCACCTTAAAACGATTCGCCCGCATGAGCAAAGATTAAATAACTTTATGTGGTACAATAGGGTTATTTGGATTATAGCAGATGTTCTTTGATTGCCAATACATTCCTGAGCAGTTCTTATCTCAATTCATGTTATTTGTATGATCAGAAGAAGTACTTTTATTTTACTCATTGCAATCTCTCTGCTATTTAGGTTGCAAGGACAGCCATTTATTCATGATGTAAGTATTCAATTGATCGGTCCCGAACAGGGATTGCCTGACAGGAATACACGTTGTATTACACAGGATAAATTGGGTTTTTTATGGTTGGGAACGAGAACAGGGATATTCAGGTATGATGGTTATAATTTTGAAAATTATAATCGTTTACTACAGGAAAAAAATTCAGAGAGTTATACTGTTATACGCGACATCCAGGCAGACAACAAAGGAAGATTGTGGGTGGCCCATGAAAACGGGCTCGCCGTAATTGATCCTCTCTTATTGTCTTCTCAAAAAATAAACTTAAAAAAATATTTTCCCGAAAAAATTCTCTCCCCTGCTACTATCAGAGTTTTTTTTGACGGAGATAATAATGCTTGGGTTACCTGGGCAGAGGGCCTAGTAAAATTTCAGAGTGACATTTCCCCCCTTTTTGTTTATAAATCTCATAGCCGTCCTGTTCATTCCGGGTCGAGTCTTGGTCTCGATATAAGCTTGTTTCACGATGACCAAAAGGGGAACTTGTACCTATACGCCGGCGGCGATAATTTAGAAGTTATAAGCAAAACCGGCATCTTCAAAACCCAGCTCCTGCTACCTTTTGTTAAACTGAAGAAAATAAAATATTTTCCCCAGTTTGTTTTTGAAAAAACAGACAGCAGCTTAACAATAATTTGCACGAGCGCTGAAACGAATAAAAGCATTTCAGCCGAATACAATTTAAACAAAAAGCAATTTGATCACTTTGAAAAAAATCTTTTGCCGGTTACTTCACCAGCATTTATTTTTCCTGACAAACAGGGGAATATATGGTATAATAATTTTGGTGAAACAGGGTATTTGAGCGGGCGAACCGGCAAATTTTATGACCTTACCGGCACAATAAAGAATAAAGCAGGTGAAACACTTACTTTTTTCAATCAAACAGTGAGTAATGATAATACCGTGTGGTTTTGCACGGGTTCAGGCCTCATAAAAATTTATCTGAATCCTTCTTTATTTCAAACGTATCTCAACCTGCCTTTAAAAAATGTAAACGATGTAGGAGCTAGTACACGTGGTATCACAGAGGATAAAAATGGAAATGTCTGGATATGTTCTTATGGCTATCCCTATTCAGGCAAACTTTACAAATTGCATATGTTAAATACAAAAAGTAATACCGTTGCCCAGTGTCAGTTAAAAAATAACAGCTATAGGAACAATCTGCCTCCGCTTATGAAAGCGATTTTCGTCGGGGAAAATATTTATGCCGTTACTGATGGTGCACTTTTGCTAAAGATAAATAAGAAAACTTTTCAGACCGATGTAATTGAGCTTGCTGATGCTGTCAGTGGCCAGTTCGCAAACATTACTGCTATAAATGATAGTATTCTTTGGTTAGCAACGCTGAATGGGATGGTAACATTTAACCTGTTAACGGGACAAAAAATCATTTTTAACAATGTGCCAGGAAATGGCTTCATCAAAAATGTTCGCGTCAATTTTTTTGTCCCGGCATCAGAAAACTTGTACTGGGCTTGCACACTTAAAGGAATATATCTCCTTGATGAGAATGGAAAAATACTTAAGCACTACGGTAATGAGTCCAATTGTGAAATTCAATTGCCTGAATCAAATACCACTCATCTTTGTTTCCACAAAAACAAACTGTGGGCGAGTACCTCAGGAGGAGGCTTATTATGTATTGATACCGCCTTAAAAACAGTAAAGCACTACACAACTGAAAATGGATTACCTGATAATGTCGTATATGCTGTTTTACCGGATGATTTAGGGAATTTATGGTTGAGCACCAATAATGGCTTGTGCAGGTTTAATATAGCACACCAAACAGTTCGTAATTATGGTTCACTTGACGGAGTGCCGCATCACGAGTTTAATAGTGTGTCGTTTCTGAAATCGAGGAGTGGTTTAATGTATTTCGGTGGCCTTAATGGTGTGGTCTCATTCGACCCAAAAAAGATAGACACCTCGCAACAATTACAGGCTCCCCTGCGTCTGGTTGCCTTTTCAAAGTATGCGCAGGGAAAGAATAGCATGATAATATTTAATGGCTCCCGACTTGAAAAAGATATTACAATTGAACCAGGTGACCGTGCATTCAATTTCAGTTTCATGACTCCTGATTACAGGAGTACCATAGAAAATAAATTCAGGTATAAACTTGAAGGATGGAATGATGATGATTGGCATATTTTTGAAACAGACAATAAACTTTCATTCAATAGTATTCCGCCGGGAAAATACAGATTAAGCGTGGAGGTAGCAATTGCAGGAAGTAACTGGAGTAAAAACGAATGGACTACTCTTATAACTGTTAAAAAGCCCTGGTACCAGGAGTGGTGGTTTTATGTATTGAGTTTAATATCAGTTATAAGTATTGCCTATATTTTTTATCGTTATCGTATAAGGGAGTTGATCAGGATACAAAATATTCGCAACCGTATCAGTGCAGATATGCATGATGAAATTGGCAGTACACTCAGCAGTATTAGTTTTTACAGCCAGGCATTGCTGATGCAAACAAGTAATGAAAAACACAGGCAGGTATTGGAAAGAATAAAAGAAAATGCGCAGCAGGTGCAGGAAAATCTCAGTGATATTATATGGAGTGTAAAAGCAAGTATGGATGAAATGGAAAATGTTTTCAGGCGCATGCAAAGTTTCGGCGTTGAACTGCTTGATTCAAAAAATATCCTGTTTCATTTTGACGTGGATGAAAAAATGAATCATGTAAAATTAGACATGACCTACAGAAAAAATTTTTACCTGATCTTTAAAGAAGCCATAAATAATGCGGCAAAATATGCGCAGTGCAAAAATGTTTGGGTGAATATCAATCATGGCGTGCACCATGCAGTAATGAAAATAAAAGATGATGGAAAGGGTTTTAATAGTATGCAAGAACCTGTAGGAAACGGTCTTACAAATATGCAAGAGCGGGCTAAACAAATGAAAGGTAATTTAACTGTTGAATCCAATTCAGGTTCAGGTACGGTTATTACTTTAACCTTTTAAAGAAAACCTTTAAAGAAATATTTTTCAGAAAGATTTCCATGGGCGTACGAAGCAGAATAGCAACTATTTGCTATTATTTCGTAAAACACACTTTCTAAATTTGCATGATGGCGTACAGAATTATTATTTTCGATGACAATGAAGAGCGTCTCAATAGTGTAAAAATGCTTTTAAATCTTGCAGAAGATTTTGAATGTGCCGGCGCTTTCAAAAATTGCAACAACGTTCTTGCAGATATTAAATCCACCAAACCGGATCTCGTACTGATGGATATAGATATGCCAGGTCTCAATGGCATAGAAGCAACGACTATCATCAGGAAAGATTATCCTGATCTCCCCGTTATAATGCAAACCATATTTGAAGAAAACGAGAAAATATTTGATTGTCTTAGGGCAGGAGCGAATGGTTACCTGCTTAAAAAAACGGGCCCTGAAAAATTCCTGGAAAGTTTAAGGGAAGCACTTAATGGCGGTGCACCCATGACGGGCAGTATTGCTGCTAAAGTGCTGCATCATTTTGCTAAAGAGCAGCAATCAAAAAAAGATTATCATCTTACTGAAAGAGAAAAAGAAATACTTGGCATGCTTGTAAAAGGATACAGTTATAAGATCATTGCAGCAGAATGCAAAATTGCTTATAACACCGTCAATAATCATATCAGGAATATTTACGACAAACTTTATGTAAGCAGCGCCACCGAAGCAGTGAGCCTTGCTATTAAGGAAAGGCTGGTATAAGTGCTTGTATTCTGAATCACTGAGACACAGCGTCACTAAGAAACACAGAGGCTCTGTGTAACTTTGTGTCTCTGTGCCTCTGTGGTCTGAGATTGTTCCACCAATCACATTTCAACCAATCAACCCTTTCAACTTATCAACTACTCACTCACATTCACTAATAACCGTTTGTAGCAAGCATTTGCTATTGACTTCCGCCTCTTATTTTATTCATTTTACATCCGGTTTCAGACGACGATAATCCAGTAGCTCCTTGCTCTCTTTTCCATCCTGCTTTGCAAGCAGCCACAAAGGAGTACATCAAAAAAAATAGACACACCACAAAAACACATTAAAATGACAAACAGGAAAACACTTCTACTTTTTTGGCTGCTGTGCGGCCCGGGTGGAATGACGCAGGCGCAAACCACCGTCATCAACATCTCCGGGGCGGCCACAGCTACCTGGACGGCGCCGGCTACCGGCGGCCCCTACTATGTGCGCATTACCGCCAGAGGCGGTGATGGCGGCGTTTCTAACGATTTTTCCCACCTTGGTGGAGGCGGGGCCACCATGAGCGGCACCTTTGAGGTGCAGGCCGGCCAAACGATAAGGGCTATCAGCGGGGCCAGGGGCGCAAGCGATGGTACCGGCGGCGGTGGCGGAGGCGCCGGTGCGGTAAATGCCAGCACCAATGCTTTTTTACTCATTGCAGGTGGCGGCAATGGCGCAGGGATAAGTGATGCACAAAATGCATCAACATCTGCCCGCGGTGGCAATGGCGGTACGACCGATGCCTATAGTGGTGGCGGTGGTGGTGGCGGTGTAAACGGTTCCGGTGCCAACGGCAGGGAGGCCAACGGAGGGGGACAGGTAAGCATGACCGGTGTTTCGGCCGGCGGTAGCGGCCATGGTAACGGGGGCGCCGGTATGGGTGGCGGCGGCGGGGGATCCTTTTCCACTCAGGGCGGCGGTGGGGGTGGGCAAACCGGTGGCTCGGGCCACGAGGCCATTCCAGCCTCTTCGCTGCCCGGCGGCACCTGCCAGAGCAATACAAGGAGTTCTAATACTATGTCACCGCAGGACGGCTATGTAAAAGTGGAGTTGCTTTCTACAATAACCTATTACCGGGACAGCGACGGCGACGGCTATGGCGATGGAGCCCAAACGAAGCCCGGGCCTGCAGGTTGCACGCCGGATGGGTATGTAACCACCAACGGCGACTGCAACGACGGCGATGCCAGCATTCACGAGTCGAAATTATATTACGTGGATGCAGATA
>DATBFI010000543.1:0-12150 GCA_036558585.1 Chitinophagaceae bacterium | reverse complement strand
AATCGTCACAAAATCAGATGTGCTGGAGTACCAGAGTTCATTTACGCAATTTCAAACAATAGTGGGTGAACTGCCGCATGCCACTATTGCCAATGCTTTCAGTAACGTGGCAAATATCTCGTCACAGATTTTTAGTGTAATAGATCCCGCAGTTGCACTGTCGAAAAAGTTAATAGCCAATATCAAAATATTTCAGAATGGTGCTTATGTGCCTTTGCCTGAATTAAAACCGGTAATGGCCTATCCTGAATTCACGGAAGCAGTGTATGAATACCTGCTTGAATTGTCGAAGAATTTTATTTTACCCAATATTGAAAAGCTTCCAAATAATTCTATCACGCTGATGGAAAATAACCAGTCTTTTATAGAAGCATTTATGGTTGGTTTGAATCATGAAATGGCAAGAGAGTTATTGTGGCGTGAATATCCTACTGACCAGCGTGGTTCTTATTTCAGGCAATTCTGGAGCATAACAGACA
The DNA here is from genome assembly GCA_036558585.1 of Chitinophagaceae bacterium. GTDB lineage: Bacteria > Bacteroidota > Bacteroidia > Chitinophagales > Chitinophagaceae > DATBFI01. The sequence continues at coordinate 11,671 of DATBFI010000543.1, read as the reverse complement.
ATCTTTTTCCCGATGATGCCGATCCCGAAAAAGATAAAGAATTAAAACTCGATATAAGAAAAATAAATGAGTGGAGTGGTAAGCTTGGCGATCATAATCCACGGGCAAGAAGTGCAAACCTTGTGCTGGTGATAAGGGGCGACCTGTTTAAAAAATATCCAAACACCATGGTTTATGCACAGCAGGCGGAATATGATCCAACTGATCCTTCAAAGCCAAGAAGATTAAAAGGAGGCATTGATTCTACCAACACAAAATTTCCTCTGTTCAAGGCAGAGATCGAACCCGATATTACTTTGTTTGGATTCGACCTGGAAGAAGATGAGGCGAGAGGTGACCGTATTGAGAATCCGGGTGATTCAACAGCAGGAAAAAATCCGGGATGGTTTTTTGTATTGAAAGAAAGGCCAGGTCATATCCGCTTTGGATTGGATGATTATACCGATGAATTTGGCAATACTGATGTAATGCCGACAGGAATGCCAGCCGACTGGAATGATCTTTCATGGGAGCACCTGGTAAACAGCAAATCTGATCTTGACACTTATCATATCACTTTTGCAAAAAACATTACTATACAAAACCCGGCGAATCAACCATTATGGGGAATTAATGCAGCAGACATGGCAGCGATCTTATATCAAAACCCTGTATTGTTTGCAAGACATGCAGCTGAAATGTTGCCGGAAACTTAATCGCTTTAATTAAACGAATATGTCACAAACCATCACCGCACAACTGCAAGATCCGCGCATAAATGACATCAGGAATTCTGTTAATCAAAAGAATGATGCGATTCCGTTCTTGTTGCTGCCTGTTCGTATTGAAACAAGATTCATGCAGATGCAACGTCAGCCCCCGCAGAATGTTACCATTGAAACTGTGCTGGAGGGTATGGGATTTTTTCATGTACAGGTGATCGACACGCAGAGCAATATCAACGGAGATACTATTCGTGCATTAATTACTGAAGCAAACAATATTATTACTGCGCTGCAATCACTCGGCATAATAGCTATTAAAGAAAAAGGCTGGCTTAAACAATTGTATTATGATATAAGAAATGATGCACTGGTAATAATTATCGCATCCCAAAACAGCTTTGTTACGGAATCCCAGCAATTGAATGCAGTCATTACTCAATTGCAAAGTGTGATTGATGGTGTGCCGATTGAAGATGACAGGTTTTTATTGGCCGCAAAATCGGTAGTTGATTCATTTACCACTACAGAAAGCTCGCTTAAAGCATTAAATGGCGGACATTCAAAATTGCCCTATAACAATGAAAAAAATAAGAAGGACCTGTACAATTATATCTCCCGAACACTAAGTGATACAAAAACTTTTTATCAAAATATTGATGCGAGAATTAAAGCGATCAATTATATCACGAAAAATCAAACAGACCGTATCAACCAATTGCATAGCAGCATAAAAGCTTTATTAGGGACAACAAACCAGTCTTTAACACAAATACACAGCGATGCTGCCTGGGGAAAATTTTTAACTGACACAGTGCAAACTTCTATTACCGGGATTAATACATTAATTGCTTCCTTTGATACCAATACATTGCCATTGTTGGCCACGATCCCGCCACCTCCTGCGATGCAAACCGGCGATATACTTTTTCATGGCATCCAGACTTATGTGAAAATAAAAAAGTTCAATATCTCGGATATAAAAGGATATGACGCGGTAAAGAAATATAAGAGATACCTTGAACCACGGATTAATACACTTGCTAAAGTAATTCAATCACCCGTTGATGAATCGAAACCGGACCAGGCAAAAACCTTGCAGAGTTTATATGCTTCCATCAATACAGAATTGAGTAGTTCTATAGCAAGGATCCAAAGTTTTACCACGCAAAATATTTCGCAGAATTTTGGCAAAACCATGATTGCAACTTATTTCAACACTGATGTCTCAAGCATCATTGGAGGATGGGCAGGCGAAGGGGCTTCGGATTTTCCAAGACCGGTTTTCAATCCCCCGCAGCCGGAAATAGTAAATCAATTGTGGGTACGTGTGTATCCTGACGATATTTTTGTTATCACGCATGAAGAGGACCTGTCGCAAAATGAATTAGATGCGGGACAGCAATTCTGGAAAACATGGTGGACAGGAACAAATGACAGGGAACTGGAGCTCGCAGCATGGAGAATACTTTGCACTGCATTGGGTTCAAAAAGAGCTTCATGGGTAGCACGTGTACTCGATCCGCGAAAAATGAATTCTGCAAAAAATCAAACTGCATTGCAGAATAAGCCTTCGGCCAAAATAGTTGATGCAATTAATCTTGCTGATACATCAAACCAACAACTTAAACAAGTTCCGTTTAACAGCGCCGCCACAGCTGTATTTGATTTCTTAATCGCCAACCAAACACTTCAGACGCTTAACACAAATTTTCAAAAAATAAAGACTGAAACAGCACTCAGCAGCGAACAACAATACCTCGTAGATAAACTCAAAGTACTCTTAATAAAAAGCGCCTCATATATTAACCAGTTGATCAAAGCAGCTCAGCAGATAGATGCCAATAATCCGGCTAATAATAAATATATTCCTTCTCTTACCCTGCTGCAAACTATAGTTGACACATTCAATCTTATTCAATCATTATTCAATAAAATCCAACCCCTTAGTCAAAAGGATTTCGTTGATAAATTTGCGAACCCTTTTGAATTTCCTCAATTAACAATAAAAGATAAGGACTGGTCTGCTGCTCCATATACCGATTGTTTGCCCGACAGGTTTGTTGTAATAACTACCAAAGGAGATCAGTTTACGCAGATAGCTGTAGGAAATCCTGTGAACCCTAAACTTCAGCTTGGTCTTGATCCGCAAAAATTTGATGATGCTTCTGTTTATAGCATTGACGAAAATGGAAATCTAAAAATTGATGATGGCATCAAATGGATGGCCGATTACAATGAAGCCGTGGCCCAGGGCATGGGCATTACACTTGATATCACCGAAGAACAATACAATGAAGGATTTGACCGCGTGATCGTTTTGGGTGTGAAAGATGCAGATGCAACCATTTCAAAACAAATGCTCGAAAAACTTATAACCAATCACATTTATAGTGCAGATGGAATGAGCTTTTTAAAAGTGGGCACGCCAACCAACAATACGCATTTGCGCAAATCAGGTTATGCGGACAAAGACGATATAGAAGAACGTTTTAATATTGAAATAAACAATATTAAATATGACAGTACTGAAACGGACATTTTTTTAAAGGCGGATGGAAAATATTTCAGCGATGCACTTGGTCTTGATAATGGAGTGTTACAATATGCAAATAATAGCAGCAACCAGGAAATTGCCAATGCCTTTGCGGCGAACCGCGCCATGTGGAGTGCGACTTTTGGACATTACATGGAGGAGATGTGGGATTCTTTATTCAACTATGATAACATAAGACGCACTGAAGAATTTTTTACAAATTATTGTTTGGGCAGGGGGGTTATTCCTTCAGTTAGAATTGGAACGCAACCTTATGGCATTTTAACTACTACAGCATTTTCACAACTTCAGTTATACACCGCTCAGCCAGATCTTACAAAACTGGAAATTCAAAGTGTGTTTCCATGGAGTACAGATCTGCCTGCACTAAACAGTAAACTGCAGCAGCGTTTTGAAATGCGTTTGTATAAATTACTGAACATCCTTAAAGACACATGGACAGCGCTGCAGCAGCAGAATGTAATTCATGCGGGCAATTTATACATTGAGAATGGTGATCCGCAACAACGGTTTGTGCAAATGCTTGGTCTGCATGCAACTTCACTGGATTATTATTACAGGTATGGCATCAATATAGCAAGAGGACCTAATGCTACTGCGGATGGATTTAGCACAAATTTTAAATCTGATGATCCGTTCGCACCCGCTCAATTCATGAATCCTTTTAAAGACCTGATGCGGGAAGGAATATTTTATCCCTCATTTATTTTTAATGATGAAGACAGCAGTTTCATTTTAGGGTTCGAAAACTGGATGATCAATACGTATGCTTATGACAGGGTGCGTGACCAGTTTATTGATGCACGTCTTTACGTTGCGCGGCTTGTAGAAAATTCTTTGCACATAACCGGCAACCTGGTAGACACGCTCCCTGTTTCTGATGAAAGTCTGTTAAGCAATATAAAGAATGCAGGCATTAATTATATCGACTGGCTGCTCTCAAAAGATGCCAATAGTATTCTGGGAGGCAATGCCATTCATGACCCCGCAAGAATTCCTTCTGAAACATTATTGTTTTTGATGCTCAGGCAATCCTTACTCCAGTCTTACCAGGAAGCGGCCTTAAATATCCTGCAGCGTGAGGGACTTATTGCCGAACCAATGCGAAGACTGGAAGGCAGCAAAGACCGTTATCATTACAAGATATTCCAGAACGGGCAGTACAGGAATAAGTATCTCACGAAATGGCACTTCTTATTTAAAAATCTTACTGATCTTGTAGCTGATGAGGCCTTGCCCACTACTGTAACATCAAATCCTTTTTACACATTTATTAATTCATCACCATTATCCTTAGCTAATTATCTCGACAGGGTGATGAATGTAAATCCGCAGGTTTTCAATAGCAGTCATCTTTTACATTTCAATAAGCTAAAAACAATTCGCGAAGCGATCCAATCTTTGAAAAGGGCATCAACTGAAAGTTTGGAGATCTTACTTGCAGAACACATCGATCTGTGTACTTACCGCCTGGACGCATGGCTGCTTGGTTTTGTAATAAAACGTTTACAGCAACAAAGAACCACACAATCCCAGGGAATATTTTTTGGTGCGTATGGTTATGTAGAAAACTTGAGAAGAGATTCAAACAAGCAGGAGTATAACCAGCCGGATATATTAACCCCATTTAAACTGGAAGAAAATAAACCTGTATATCATGACCCGGATAATGAAGGTTTTATTCATGGGCCATCCATCAGCCAGGCAATCACAGCAGCGGTTTTGAGAAACGCTTATATGACAAATAATGAAGCAGATGATATTCAAAATCGTCTTGCGGTAAATATTTCATCAGCAAGAGTAAGAATGGCATTGCAACTGATCGAAGGAATGAGGAATGGGCAGGAAGTGGGTGCCATACTTGGTTTCCAGTTTGAAAGAGGTTTGCATGACAGGTATCAAACTGTTGAATTGGATAAATTTATTCAACCATTCAGGCAGGCGTTTCCATTACAGCAAAAAGTACAGGAAGTTGCAGATGGCGAGCCGGCTTATGTAAGTCTTGTTGTAAATGGTTCTGCCATTCTTGACCTGGTATATGATACTATAGACTGGTTTAATTATAACAGCAGCACAAATAAGGATAAGACGGTTGGTGAAATGCTGAAAGAAAACAATTTCGAAAAAGTGCCTCAAAAAATAAAGGACACAATTGACGGTTCACTTGACGGAAGTGATGATAAAACCACTATATATAATTCAATTATTGAAGAGATAGACCGCATGGCAGATGCGTTTGATGCTTTGGGTGATCTTGCCATTTCTGAAAGCGTATACCAAATGGTTTTGGGAAATCATGTACGGGCAGCCGCAGTGTTGTCTGCATTGGCAGAAGGAAAAAATATTCCTGATCCGGGTGTAATAGATACACAGAGAACAGGAACGATCGTAACACAAAAAGTCTTGTTGAACTTTGTGGCAGTGAGTTCATCTGTTGTGCCAACCGGCTGGAGCAGCAATAGTTCTGTTAGAGCATTAACAGAACCATCCTTCAATAACTGGCTGGGAAAAACATTTGGTTCGCCGGATCATATTAAGTATGTCCTCACAATAACAGATACCAATAGCCTGGTCACTAAGGAATCATTTGCTGTTACTGATCTTCATCTTCAGCCGCTCGATATATTTTTATTACCAGGCGCTGAAAATGAACTGAAGGAGATCATTATCACTCTATACCGTATTGCAAATAAAGATTTCACGTCGGCAATAACACTGGACATACAAGAAAGAGATGGCAGTTGGACGAATGATGATAAATCGATCAATGAATTGTTCTTACTGATAAAACATATCCGCAACATGATAAGCAATGCGAAATACACGGGCGCTGCGGAATTAATGTTGCCAAATGACGTAACCGGCTCCAATAATCCCGGTAATCATGATGCCGATGAATTTGATAAAAGAATAAAAGGCGCACAGCAATCTTTAGGCATCTTTATCCAGGATGTGGAGGCAGAAACATTTATCCAGGATGTGCTCAAGGGTACCACAGCGATATCAGATATTACACTAACCGATGTAGATGTAAGCAATATATTTACTCATCTTACCAATGCTGTTTTTCTCGCGATCCCCCATGCATTATCAATTACGTTCGATCCTGCCGCCACCGATGTTGAGCGTGGACAAGCTGTTTTGCAACAACTGCTCAGTGCATATAAAGAAGCGGTGAAAAGAAAAGCTACAGCAGATAGCCTGGTTACACAAACTGATAGTATCACCGTTCCAAAATTAAAAGTGCAAAAGCTGGCAGAAGCCGGAAAAGCAATACTTGGAAAAAATTTTCTTGCTATTCCGCAGTATACACCAAATGATCTCACAGATATTAAAAAACAACTGGCATTACCGGTCAGTCAAAAAATTTCAAGAAACGGCGGACGTGTTGCAGTAGAAGATTGGCTGCAAAATATTGCACGTGTGCGCAAACGCATGTACGACGTAACCATGTACAGGCAAATAGCAGATGTGTATGATCTTCCGGAAGAATCAGTACAACCTGCTCAGTTATCATACGCTACAGGAGATTACTGGCTGGGCATTGAATACCCGTCAAGTTACACACCATCCGGGGATAAACTATCACTTATATTAATTAATGAACAAGTGCTGAATACATCCTCTGCCCAATGCGGGCTTGTAATTGACGAGTGGCTTGAAATTATCCCTGTAAAAGAAGAAACAACCGGGATCACTTTCAATTATAATCAGCCAAATGCTTCTGCGCCGCAATCTGTTTTACTTGCTGTAACACCGAGTATCACAAATCAATGGGAGTGGGATGACCTGGTGTATACGATAATTGATACGATTGAACTGGCAAGAAACAGGGCTGTTGAGCCTGATCATATTGACAAATCATTTTTAAACCAGGTGTTACCTTCTGTATTTGCTGAAGTTGTGCCGCCACAATTTAGAAACGAAGATGTAAATCCATTAGGTGTGCAGGCAGTAATGGATTTTGCTGATGTAATTCCTCCACCTCAAAATTAAAATTATGCCAAGGATAGACACATATTCATGTGAGCCCTTCAGGGCATGGAACCGTTTGGAGCCAAGACCAAGACAATCGGAATTTGATAAAGTATTGGAATGTGGTGTGTATGACGCTTTGTGGATGCTCACGAAGCAGTGGCAGTTTGGAGAATTCCAGGGTGAGGATACAGGCTCTGCGATATTTGCAAAAATACATATGCAGACCACTCCCATCACACGCATTAAAACAGCAAATGGCGTTGCCCAGACGTACACGGATGATATTCCCCTGGAGGAACGGATTGAAAATTTACCATACCGTCTCGATTTTAAAAGCACGCTTGAAGCCGCTTTTATTTTTCTGAAATGCCTTGATAACGCTGCAGCTCAATTAGGTGTTGCAGATTACAATAGTAAGGCCTATAAAGCAAGGTTAAAAAGTTTGTATCCCTTAGGAAATATTGATGCAATTCAAAATGCTGATTCCAATGAAACTATTCTCAGTAAATCAGAAACATTAAGCAATGAAAATTTAATGGATACAATTACTGCATCAGCAAACAGGTATTTCGATGGTTTTGATTTATACGAAAAAATATTAAACGATACTGCAACTGCAATTAAAGATATTACCAACAATAATGCAGCACACAACACTTTTGTAACGCAGGCAGTAAATGATTATATAAGCTGGTTTGAAAAGAACTTTAATCTCAGCAGTGACTCAACCAATACGGCGTGGTTGCCCAGCCATCTCGAATACCAGTTTGCATGTGCATCACCAGGTGAAGATGGTAACAACACAGTACTTTCTGCCAATGAATATTATTCAGGTGATCTCGACTGGTATTCTTTTGATGTAAATAAAGTACAAACTTTTAACGGCTTGTCCGGTGCCGCAGAAGCAGGCGAAATGGCAAATATCACAGATCAAATATTAACCGTTATCCCTACAGAAGCAAAATTTGCCGGCGCTCCAAATTCACGCTGGTGGCAGTTTGAAAATGGCAGTGTGGATTTGGGGAATATTAATGCCGGCACTACAGATCTTTTAAAATTGATATTCACAGAATACGCATTGCTCTACAATACAGACTGGTTGCTTGTTCCATACCGTGTTCCGGTTGGAACTATATGTGAAATAAAAGGAATTGTTGTGAGAGATGTTTTTGGTGAGCAATCCTTTATAGAACCTGCTATACAGGGAGAAACAGATAACTGGGCTAAATGGGGCATGTTCAATCTAAGTACACTTCATGCTGATGGAGTAAGAGATCAACCAGCAGACACAAGATTATTTATCCCGCCTGCTGTTGTAAAAAACCTTGAAAGTGAACCTCTCGAAGAAGTGCATTTTATTCGTGATGAGATGACTAATCATGTTTGGGCAATTGAAGTAAACTTATCAGATAAATTAGGGAACAACAGGGACGGGCAATATGCTGCAAAAAATTTTAGGGATTACCTGCAGCAATTTGATCTTCCGCCGGCTAACGGTGCCCAGCAGGTTGAAGTAATGTTTAAGTATACGCTTGCCAATACTGTTCCCGAAAACTGGTTGCCCTTTATTCCTGTACACATACCTAACAGTAATCGCGATGTGCAATTGCAGCGTGCATCAATGCCAAGAATGTTCAGGAATGAATTTACACACATACGTCCCCGCACACAATTGCTGCGTGTAGGTATTGATGATACTGACCAGCAAACGTCTCCATATTTTATTAACGAGGAAGAAATACCGAGAACAGGCGTGCAGTTAACAGCAACATTTCAAAGAACAAGATGGTACAATGGTGCTGTTGTAAATTGGTATGGCAACAGGAAACAGGTAGGTCGTGGCGAAGGGTCAAGTGGTTTGTATTACGACAGGATCGATGGTGTTAAAAAAGAGTAACTCCTATATTGTTTAATGCCCGGATGATCTCATGCGAAATGTTTTCTGTATTGTATTCATCTTCTACCACAATTTCGATAAATGGCTTTTTTCCAGTGCTTTGGTATCTGGATGAATGATCATAATAATCAAGCATTTCATTTACAAAACCGGTGTAATCCTTGTTTAAGATAAGTTCCTGCAGAGATATTATTTTTTCCTTTGAAAATCTTTCAGATAATTTATTTAAAGCAACAAGAATATTTTGTTGTTTTCTTTCCGTATCAAAATATTCCTTTATGATATTTTTTACTCTCAGGTTTTTGGAAACATTCAGCTGTACAATCAATCCTTCCTCCATTTTTTTATAAAACCAGCCTGGTATTTTTCTTTTGCCGATGGAGGACGGTTTTTGTTCTATGAAAATAAAGGCCGATGATTGATACGATTCACAAAGATGCTGAAGGATTTTTTCAAATGACTGCTGGGATGGCTGTGGTTGTTCCGCTCCTGCAGCTCCGAATACAGAGCCTTTGTGCAGGGCAATTTTTTCTAAATCTATAACGGCATACTGATGCGATGAAAGGGACTTTAGGATTGCAGACTTACCTGAACCGGTCTTACCGCTTATTACGATAAACGTAGATTGGAATGAATCAGACATAAAAAACACCTCTTAGGGAGAAACATGTTCCATAACTCACTTTCGGTTTCGAAGGTTTTCCAGCGAACCAAGTCAGAATTTGTAACCCTGCAAAGAACACTAGTTGACGCAACTACTTCCTAATCGCTAACATACGAAGAGACTCATTATTCAACTTTATTGAGGTGGTTGTATTCTCTTTTCGGTCCAAACCCGATACCGCACTTGCGATTGAATACATACGACAGCAATTTAGAAATTATTTATTTAAAAAGAAAGAGAATGACGGAAATTTTTAGCGACTTTTTCGAATCTATCACAATCGCGGATTACCTGGCTTATCAGGCTCATTAAAAGTATTTGCACCCTGTGTTTTTAATTTTCGCCGGTACACTTTATCAAAACAGGTGACATACAAAATATTAAAATCGGCTCCGCCAAAACAAACGTTAGAGGGTTGTCCCTTTGATGATGGCAAAGGCAGGATTGCATTTACCCGCCCAAGCTGATCCATAATTTGTATTCCGAGTCTTGTTGCCACATATACTCTTCCGGCGGTATCGCATCTAAGACCATCACTCCATGCGTTTTCTTCTGTATCCGGCACATGAAGCCAGCCATAACGCTGTTTAAATGCTAGTGTGCCATCTTGCTTTATTTTATATATCCATACCCAATGTGAAGCAGATTCTGTAGCATATAATTGTGTTTGATCAGGTGAAAGCGTAACCCCGTTTGGAAATTTCAATCCGTCGTCTACAACTATTTTTTCACCATTGGGACGTATCAAATAAAGTTTGCCCGGCTTTGCAGCTCCATCCGGTACTGTGACATAAATGTTCCCATTCTTTGCCACTACTAAATCATTACCCGCGATACTGTCTGCTACAACAGTTTCTTTTTCATTTGTATCATAACTAAGTATTTGTTTCGTTGCGCCGGCCACTGTATATCGTTTACCGTCAGTCCCAAAACAAGTACCGCTTGCTTTTTTAGAATCAATATTTAATGCAATCAATTTTCCGTCCAATCCAACTTTATATGTTTTTGAATTGGGAATATCCTGGTAAAAAACTTCACCTTTTATATTGGTTGCTGTTCCTTCTGTAAATTGATAATTTTCTCCTACCAGTTCCCAGTCTTCACCGGGTATAAGCAAATCACTTAAAAACTGGTTTTTCGAATTTCCCTTTGCAGGCAACTTCGGCCAATCTTTCCACAACCATCGCATTGCCTGCGGAAAAATCGATGTACCATGGTTGCCGTTGTGACCACCTTCACCCCACACATGCATAACGTCATAACCCGCAAATGTCAATGCGCGTTCCATTGATTCATTTGCCTTCCACCAGTCACCGGCATAAATATTTAAATCATTCGAACCATCCTGCAAAAAAATGCGGATCGGTTTTGGTTCATATTTGCGCACAAGTATCGGGTAACGATCACCACCGCGCAGCCCGGTATAAGTACCGATAGCACTAAACACTCTTGAAAATTCCTCGGGATGTTCCCATGCAGCAGTGAATGCACAAATCGCTCCGCTGCTTGAACCGCCTATTGCACGGTCATTGCCACTTTTTGATAAATGTATCGTACGACCATCGCTTGTTCTCAGTTTTTCAACTTCGGGTAAAATTTCAGTGAGAATAAAACGTGCATACGCGTCGCCTAAACCATCATATTCGAAACTGCGGTTAAAACGATCAAGCGCGTGGGAGCCACTGTCTGCTAATACTTTTCCGGGCGTTACAAAAACGCCAATCGTTACCGGCATTTCATTCTTGTAAATAAGATTGTCGAAGACAGTCGGGGCCTTCCATTGAATGCCATCCTGGTTTATATATACACATGCAGGTTTGTCCGGCTCGTATTGTGCAGGTACGTACACCCAGCATTCACGCCATGTTCCCGGG
>DATBFI010000542.1:0-7884 GCA_036558585.1 Chitinophagaceae bacterium | reverse complement strand
GTAAGGAAGTAAATGTTAAATTTTATTTTGAGGATGATACGGCCTGTGATTTTATCAGCTTTCGCCGCGAAGAACCTTCGCAATTTTATTTGGTGGCAATGGAAGATTCTACGGTTTATTATGCTAATAAAATGGAAGCAGTGCCGGTATTTCAAAGCGATGCTTCTTTGGTCATGCTGTTATTTCGTTTTTTCCAGGATTTATTTTTTAAAGAAGAAGAACATTCTAATAGTTTTAAGCTGTTGTCACCGGAAGACCGATATAATTATCTTCTTGAGCATAAGCCTCAATATTTACAGCGCATTCCGCTTAAACACCTGGCTTCGTACCTCGGCATGAGCCGCGAAACATTGACCCGCATACGAAAAAAAATAAGCTAACGTGGTTTTTGCGTCATATGACGCAAAGCGTTTTCTCAAGCCGCAATAGTTTTGCTATAAAGTAAGAGGATGGTAGTAGCAGAACGCAAAAATCTTATTCCCGTAAAAGTTTTGATCAGCAATTCATTTATTCACCTTGAGTTATTTGAAAACACAGATGGATACTTATTTCTTTCTTCTGATAGCAGTAAGCCTGTCGGAACAGTATATTATGCTACAACGCCATCATTATTCTGTATGTTCCTCGAAGACCAGATAAGCCTGCAAGTTTTGTTTGATAAAAGTCCTTCTCTTTTTGTGGAGTTAAACAATGAAAACAAAACCGTTTTATACAGTCGGAAAGATATTGAGATCGAACTTAAATGCGGCGATAAAACAATAAAGCAATTGACGGAAAATAGTCCAATGGAAATATGGCAATGATTGTAGTGAGTTGGTGAAAAGAATCATAAATGCATTGTCAACTCTGAAAAGATTACGATAAAACCTTGCCCGTCCTCTATAACTCCTTATTTATTTTGATTTGTTACTGATAAAATCTCCTGAAACGGGACAGAAATTAAAGTATAAAAAATTAGAGCTGATGAAAAAATATCTCAAAAAAATTATTTATACTGTGAGAACAGAAGAAATAAAACATGCGTACGAATACTGGAAGGATGCTGTGATAAAGGGCGACATTACATCTCTTGAAGAGATATGTGATGAAAATTTTGCATGGACAAACGATATGGGCATAACGAACACTAAAACAGAAAATTTATATAAAATCGCCTCCGGCAATCTTCGGTACCTGTCGTGGATAAATGAAGATATTACTATTAAGGTGGTAGGTGATATGGCTATTTTAAGAACACGGGAAATATTAAAATTGATCGTGTATAAACAAAGGGTAAATGCCGTTCAGGATGTCACTGCCATTTTCATAAATCAAAATGGAAAGTGGCTGTTGGCGGGAGGACAGGAAACTACAAGCAGTTTAAACTAATGCCACAATAATAAATTTACACAGAATTACCTCACTGGTTAAGAATTCATCTCTCACCTTTTTTCAGGAAATGTTCCGGGGATCTCATTTCGCCGGTTATTTTCTATAGCCATCGTTTAGAAACGCAGAAATTTTCATCGTTGGAGGAGTCGTTTCTGCAATCGCGGAGAAGAATTGCGGTGCAATCTTCTAACAGTGTATATTGCAAATTCAACTTTTATCTATGGTATCGCCTTTAATGCAGCAACTTGCTGAAACAACTTCATTTATAAAAGAGCAATATGCACAACAACCTCAAATCGGCATTATTTTAGGAAGCGGATTAGGAAATCTTATAAATGAAATAAAGGTTGAAAAAGAAATTGGCTATAATGCTATTCCACATTTTCCTGTAAGTACTGTTGAAGGCCATAGCGGTATGTTGTTGATTGGTGAATTAAGCGACAAACAGGTTGCAGTTATGTCAGGACGGTTTCACTTTTATGAAGGCTATAAACCTCAACAGGTTGCTTATCCCATAAGAGTAATGAAAATGCTGGGTATTCATACAGTACTCATTTCTAATGCTGCGGGCGGAGTAAATGCAAATTTTAAAGTTGGTGACCTGATGATCATTAAAGATCATATCAGTTTTTTTACAGTAAATCCGTTGCTTGGTGAAAATGAGGAATTAATCGGTACCCGCTTTCCTGATATGAGTGAGCCGTATAGCAAAACATTAATAACCAAGGCGAGGCAGATAGGGGAACGACTTGGATATGATTTAAAAGAGGGTATTTACACAGGTGTTACAGGTCCGTCATTTGAAACACGTGCCGAATATAAATTGATAAAGGCGATTGGCGGCGATGCAGTCGGGATGAGCACGGTACAGGAAGTAATTACTGCTGTTCATGCAGGTTTAAAAGTTTTTGCCTTAAGCGTGATTACCGATCTTGGCATTCGTGATGAGGATAATGTTATAACCCATGAGGAAGTATTGGCAGCGGCAAAAGAAGCAGAACCGAAGTTAACAAGGTTGTTCAGTGAAATGGTTAAAATTATTTAGCAGGCAGTTATCAGTTAGCAAAAATTTATCCGAAGAATTACACACACTAACACTGCAAACCGGACACTGGAAACCGAAAACAGGAACTGGAATTATCTTTTCATTCACAGGTTTCCTGTTATTTTGCGGAATTGTTTTTTTAATGACCAACAGACCATCGATTTATATAGCATGTTTAATAATTGCAGCTCTATCATCTATTTATGCATACACGCAGGTACCCAGGAATCTTCCGCCGGGTGTACCCCCAATAAGACCAAGAACAGATACAACAACCGAAAAATTAGAACACCGTAATCCTCTTGAAGATTCAATAACCATCAGCTACCATTATTTTGATTCAACAAGACCACATAAACTGGATTCGTCAATAAGTGATTTCTATTCCAGGTTTCCGGTTCCTTTTTCTTATGCTGACCTTGGAAATTTTGGGAATGCTGCCAGGTCATTTTTATTTACTCCTTATATGAAACCCGGATGGGATGCTGGGTTTCACAGTTACGATATCTATAATCTTACTGTTGAAAGTACACGGTTGTTTACAACTACAAGACCCTATACTGAACTGGCTTATTTCTTTGGAAGTAAGTCGGAGCAGTTGATCAATCTCATGCATACCCAAACGAGAAATAAGGGCAGGGTAAACGTTGGTTTTGAGTATCGCCTCATAACTTCACCAGGTCCTTATAAAAATCAGAATACAAGTCATCACAACATTCGTGTTAATTTATCTTACCAGGGCGTATATAAACGCTATGCCGCTTCTCTTATTTTTATCAACAATAAATTACATTCTGCTGAAAATGGCGGTATTCAAAATGATACCAGTCTTACAAATCTCACTTTCAATGATCCTTTTGAAATACCGACCAGAATGGGCAATGCAGCTACTTTTTCAAGAGATTTTTTTACGGCTAATGTAGGCACAGGCACCATTTACGATCAAAACATTCTCATGTTCAGGCACACTTATGACCTGGGTCAAAAAGACTCTGTGGTTACGGATTCCGTTACATACAGGTTGTTTTATCCTCGTATAAGATTTCAGCATACTCTGGAATACCGGAAAGAGAATTATGTTTTCCAGGACCAGTTTCCTGATGATTCTCTTTATCTCAGGTATTATTCTTTTCTTCCCAACGGCAATACTATTTATTTTAAAGACAGTTGGGAGAAACTTGCCAACGATTTCAGTATCATTTCTTTTCCTCAAAAAAAGAATCTTAACCAGTTTCTTAAAGCAAGTGCGGGTTATGAATGGATCAGCGGCGGGTATTATCCTTACAAAAACCAGTACACTAATGTTTATTTCGGAGGTGAATATCGTAACCGTACACGCAACCAGAAATGGGACCTTGTTGCAAGTGGCCGTTTTTATACTGCCGGAGATTATGCGGGTGATTATGAGGCCTATATCAGTCTTGAACGGTTATTGGGCAAAAAGGGAGGTGATCTTTTGATTGGTTTTCAAAATGTAAATCGTTCACCGTCTTCGATATTTGATAAAAGTGTTTCTTCGTTTCCAGTAATTACCGACGGCAATTTTAATAAAGAAAATATTTCAAGGTTCCTTGCCAATATTAATTTTTCTGCACTTGGCTTGTCATTATCAGGAGATTATTATTTTATCGGCAACTACATGTATTTTGATAATTTCTTTTCTGCAAGACAACAATCAGCCATATTTAATGTACTGCATGCCGGCGCAGAAAAAAGAATACGGTTACAGAGACACTGGTATTGGTATATAGATGCACACATACAACAGGCCACCGGAAATGCACCGGTAAACCTGCCCTTTCTTTTTACTTTAAACCGTTTTGCATTCGAGGGTAATTTTTTTAAAAACCTGTTTCTTGCTACAGGTTTTGAGGTAAGGTATTATACCGGGTTTAATGCGGATAACTATTCACCTTTTAACGGGCAATTCTTTCTCCAGAGCCAGTTTAGTACGAGGGGCAATCGCCCTGATTTAAATGCGTACCTAAATTTTCGCATTAAAAGTTTTAAAGGATTTATTCGCGTTGAAAACCTTAACACGCTAAACCTTGATGATAAATATAAGTTTACAAGAAATAACTTTTCCGGCCCTCATTATCCGCAAAAATCATTCTGGTTTCGCGCAGGAATATGGTGGAGTTTTGTGAATTAGAGATTGTTGTGAATGATACTGGCCTGTTTGAGATGTGCAGGTGGCCTCTTTAGGAGCGATATAAATGTCATCGTTGGACTGATCAACAGATAAATTCAATATTCATCTTACAATAAAGTTTTCAATATTCGTTAACACAATAAGATGACAGTCATAAAATTTAATTTCAGTGCATATTATATTTGTAGTAGGAATGAAACAGACCGTTGCATTTATATTAGCAATTTTATACCTGTCCCTTACATCTGGACTTGCAGTAAACATTTATTATTGCATGGGTAAAATTGCAAAAGTGCAGTTTGATAATCTTAGTGATAAATCATGTGACAATAAAGCCAGTATGCCTTGTTGCAAACATAGCTACCAACTTATAAAAGTAAACGATGAGCATCAGCAGGCAGCTGCTAATTTTATTATAAAGACTCCTGAAACGGAGTTTCATTCTTTCAGCGATCCCATAGCCCAACTTGCTTCGCCGCTTTTGAAACAAAAAATTACAAACGCAAATTCTCCACCTCTTTTGTATTCTCCTGACCTCTGCATTCAAAATTGCCTTTTCAGAATTTGATACCATATTTTTTGGTATGGGATGGTATTGTACTTACAGCGAATCATCACTGATCATCCCTTGCCTCGTCTGACGCCTGCAGGTGTCATTTACTCGTACATTCTGGTCATTTTCAGCCTAACGCATGAGTAGATGGTACGTGAAGTATCTCTCATGAAATTGAAAAGATGATGAGATTAAAACGGTGAGTACTCATGCAGGAAAGTTGCAGCGTACAAGAATTTGCGCCGTCAGTTGTAAGTACAAATAATACAGATAGCCAAGAAACAAAATGTTGTAATTAATTTTAAAATTTTAGTATAAAGAATATGAAAAAATTATTGATTGTGATCATGATGGTGGGAACAGCAGCATCAACACACGCACAAATTTCGAAAGCAACACTGGTAGCGAGTGGATTAACCTGCTCTATGTGTTCGAAAGCAATTTACCAGTCATTGCAAAAAGTAAAGATGATTGAAGCCATAAAGGCAAATATTAAAGAATCAAGCTATGATATTACTTTCCGGAAAGATGCAGTTATCAGGTTTGATGAAATTCGCAGAGCCGTGGAAGATGCGGGCTTTTCGGTGGCAAAATTGCAGATAACCATTAATTTTGAAAACGTTGAAATAAAGAATGATGCTCATATTTTGATAAATGGTTTAAACCTGCATTTTTTGCATGTGCAACCGCAAATATTAAATGGTGAAAAAGATCTGACATTGGTGGATAAGAATTTTGAACCCGTAAAGGAGTATAAAAAATATGCTCAGTATACAATGATGAAATGTTTCGCAACAGGTGTGATGGAAATGTGTTGTGTTGTCAAAAAAGGCAATAGTGAAAGAATATATCATGTAACAATTTAAAAGTTGGAAAGACCGGAGTAGAAAGTCTGAAAGAAAGAACTATTTAATCCTTCAATCTTCATACTTTACTGGCTCTTTATATCTTGCTGACTTCAAAACAATTTATTAAATGAAAAAAGTAGTTTCTGTACTGGTAATTTTATTTGTATCAGTAGTGAGTTTTGCACAACCATCAGTGGGCGATCGGGCAAAAGAAATAACCCTCCCCGATACAAAAGGAAAAGAGATAAGTCTTTCTTCTTTAAAAGGTAAAGTCGTATTGATAGATTTCTGGGCAAGCTGGTGCGGCCCCTGCAGAAGAAGTGTTCCTGATTTGAAAAAGACATATGAGAAATATCAGACCAAAGGATTTGAAATTTATGGAGTATCAGTTGACCAGGATAAGTTTGCATGGAAAATGGCAATAAAAGAGGATCATGTTAACTGGATACATGTTAACGATACAAATGGCGCTGTAGCTGGTGTGTGGAATGTAGAATATATACCTAATACGTATTTGCTCGATAAAGATGGGAAAATACTTGCTGTAAATCCTTCTCATGCTGAACTGGAAGCATTACTTCAGGAACTGCTTGGATAAAAAGCAGTGATCGTGAAAAAAATATTATTTCTACTTCTTCTCTGCAGATCTGTTTCACAGGCGCAGGAGCTTTTTGTGTATACAGAACCAGCGAGCAATATGCCCGCAAATTCTCTTGGGGCGAGAGTAACAAATATGTTCATGAAGGAACAATATTCAGCGCATTACCAATATCATTTGGTACCTGAGTTAATGTGGGGAGCAAATAAAAAATTTATGCTGCATGCTGATGGTTTTATCAGTAACCAAACTAAAAATCTTTCTTTTGAAGGAGGAAGCTTTTATGTCAAATACAGGTTTCTCAGCAATGACCGCGTACATAACCATTTCAGAATGGCGGCCTATGGAAGAATAAGTTTTAACAACAACGAAATTCAACAGGAAGAGATAGACCTGTATGGTTACAACAGTGGCTACCAGGCCGGTATTGTTGCTACACAGTTATTGAACAAATTTGCTTTATCGGGCAATATTAATTATGCGCATGCTACAGATAATGGCAGCAATAATAAATTCCCGTCCAACCAGTCTGCAAGCGCAGTGAATTACTCATTCTCTGTAGGCAAACTAATGTTACCTAAAGAATATGTCAGTTACAAACAGGTCAATTTGAATCTGATGGTGGAAGTATTAGGGCAAACATTGGTTGGTAATAGAAGATCCTATTTAGATGTTGCACCTGCCCTACAGTTTATATTTAACAGCCAGTTAAGAATTGATGCAGGTTATCGTAAGCAATTGTATAGTTCTATGTACAGAACTTCGCCAAATGGTTTTTTAGTTAGATTCGAGTACCTGTTCTTTAATGCTTTTAAAAAATAAACTTATGGAGATTGCTATTAAAAATATGGTATGCAGTCGCTGTATTAAAGTGGTGAAAGAAATATTGAATCAGCTTGCAATTCCTTATACCAGTGTGGAATTGGGAAGAGTTCATATTAAAGGCACTTTTAGTGCAGAACAAGCCATTTATTTTAAGGAAAAACTTTTGGAAGAAGGGTTTGATATTGTGGAAGACCAAAAGTTAATGACGGTGGAAAAAATAAAGAACCTTATTATCGACCGTGTTTATGATAAGGATCTTGAAGAGTGGAATGAAAATCTCTCTGCTTATTTATCAGATCAGTTACATAAAGATTACTCAACACTTAGCCAGTTATTTTCGTCTATAGAAAATACAACCATAGAGCAGTATTTTATTTTGCAAAAAATAGAAAGAGTGAAGGAGATGCTGGTATATACTAATCTCTCCCTAAGTGAAATTGCGTGGAAGATGGGTTATAGCAGTGTAGCACATTTGTCAGCACAGTTCAAAAG
>DATBFI010000541.1:0-6391 GCA_036558585.1 Chitinophagaceae bacterium | reverse complement strand
CTTTGTGGTGTATACTATACAACATATTGCCAGGATACTTGCTGCAAATGCTTCATTACCCCAACCTGCTGCAGTAATTGAACAATTGCTAACCGATAGCAGGCGGGTTTCTTTTCCTTCAACAACAGTTTTTTTTGCATTGCAAACAGAAAGAAGGGATGCGCATATTTTTATAAAAGAAGTATATGAGAGAGGTGTACGGAATTTTGTAGTAAAAACCGGGTATGCCGCAAATGAATTTTATGATGCTAATTTCATTTTTGTTGATAATACTTTATCTGCATTACAAAGCTTAGCGGCTTATCATCGTTCACAATTTGATCACCCGGTTATTGGTATTACCGGTAGTAACGGAAAAACAATTGTAAAAGAATGGTTATACCAATTGCTTTCTCAGGATTATAATATTGTTCGCAGTCCCAGAAGCTATAATTCCCAAACAGGTGTACCACTTAGCGTTTGGCAAATGAATGAAGAACACGATCTCGCTATTTTTGAAGCCGGTATTTCCAGGCCGGGTGAAATGAGTATTCTGGAAAAGATAATTCACCCGACGGTCGGTATATTTACCAATATTGGAGAAGCACATGGAGAAAATTTTCAAAATAACTTTAAGAAAGCAATAGAAAAATCAAAACTGTTTATCAACGCTGATATTATAATACATTCATCAAACGATGCAACTATCCGCGAAGCACTCGCCACACATTTGCCTCAGCATAAATCATTTACATGGGGCATAGGGGATAATGCCAATGTTAGAATCTTTTCGATTGAAAAACAACATTTGCAAACGCAGATAACATTTCAATATAACAATGTCCGGTCATTTATTGTGATCCCGTTCACCGATGAAGCATCGGTTCAAAATGCCTCTACCTGTTTATCTGTGCTGCTGTACCTGGAAATTCCTGTTGAAACCATACGGCAAAGAATGCAGCAGTTGCATACTGTAAGCATGCGGTTGCAACTTGTTCATGCAATCAACAACTGCACAGTAATTAATGATTCCTATAGCTTTGATATCAATTCTTTTTCTGTTGCCCTTGATTTTCTGGGACAACAACAACAACAGGCTCAAAAGACAGTTATTATCTCCGATATTCCCGCTGCCCGCAATAAGAAAGCATATAAAGAAGCCATAGATATGCTTCACTCGCGAAATATTCAACGTGTTATTACTATTGGTGAACAATGGAACTCTTATCAATCGTTATTAAAAAATAAAATTGCTGTA
The DNA here is from genome assembly GCA_036558585.1 of Chitinophagaceae bacterium. Taxonomy (GTDB): domain Bacteria; phylum Bacteroidota; class Bacteroidia; order Chitinophagales; family Chitinophagaceae; genus DATBFI01. Next base: position 5,154 of record DATBFI010000541.1, on the reverse strand, counting down.
ACACAGCATTATCATGATACAACTTCTTTCATGGAGCATTTTAGTGCGAATCATTTTCGCAATGAAGCAATTTTGTTGAAAGGAGCCCGCGTCTTTGGATTTGAAAAAATTGTATCTCTTCTTGAAAAAAAGGTTCATCAAACAGTGATGGAGATAAATCTAACTGCTATGGTACATAATCTTAATCAATACCGCAGCAAGTTAAAAAAGCATGTAAAGATCATGGCGATGGTAAAGGCATTTGCCTATGGCAGTGGCAGTGCAGAAGTAGCGAACCTGCTACAATTTCATAAGGTTGATTATCTCGCTGTTGCTTATGCAGACGAGGGAGTTGAACTGCGTAAAGCAGGCATCGGCATACCCATTATGATAATGAACGTGGACGAGGCCGCGTTTGAAACACTTGTACAATATAACCTTGAACCGGAGCTTTTTTCGGCTAACATCTTCCGTGCTTTTTCTGCATTTCTGCAACAGGAAGGGTTATACCAATATCCTGTGCATATAAAATTAGATACAGGAATGCATCGCCTTGGCTTTGAAGAAAAGGATCTAAGTATACTGCTGCCATTGCTTCAGCATAATAACCATATCGTGGTAAAATCTGTTTTTAGCCATCTTGCGGCAAGCGAAGACCCTGCCGAGGATGCATTCACATATGAACAAGCACGGGTATTTGAAGAATGCTGTAAACGCATAAAAGATATTCTTGGGTATAATTTTATAATGCACATCTCAAATTCTGCGGCCATTTTTCGAAGCCCTGATTTGCAATATGACATGGTACGTATTGGTATTGGTTTATATGGAATTGATAGTGCCAGCCGGTACCAGTTTTCCCTCCAAACTGTTTCCACTCTCAAAACTACAATTGCTCAACTAAGAAATGTGAAGGCTGGTGATACTATTGGCTATAACCGTGCCGGTAAAGTTGAAAGGGATTCTGTTATTGCAACCATCCGTATTGGTTATGCCGATGGTTTTAGCCGCAGGCTGGGATATGGTCATGGAATGGTATATGTTCACGGAATATGTGCACCGGTAATTGGTAATATTTCCATGGATATGACAATGATAGATGTAACTGGCATACCAAATATTCATGAAGGCGATGAAGTAGAGATATTTGGCCCGCATATTTCTGTGCAGCAGGTTGCTAAATGGTGTAAGACTATCCCCTATGAAATACTTGCAGGCATTAGCCAGCGGATAAAGCGTATATATATCGAGGAATAAATAATAACCCGGGATTGTGCATAAACTACGTGTTCATTATAATGCCACACAGCAATTTATGTATTGATCATCCATCCCAATTTATAATAAACGGGCTTCATACAAGAAAACTCAATTTTAAGCGTTATTTAAACATCAACTAACTTGTGATCATGTTAAAAAGAACAGTGTTGGCATTTGTTGTTGGCATTATGGTTATAAAAGCCGATGCCCAGCTCTATGAAAGTAATATACATCAGGGTGAATTCGGTGTGGGAATCGGCTTAGGTCACTATTTTGGAGATCTTAATACAAGAGCGGCAATAAACCGTCCTAAATTTTCGGGGGGGTTGTTTTTTATAAAGCAATTCAATAATTATATAGGCATAAAAATCGCAGGTGATTATGCTTTTCTTGGCTATTCCGATGTGTATAGCAAAAATGAAGTGCAAAAACGCCGAAATCTTAGCTTTAATACAAATCTGTGGGAAGCATCTTTAAGCGGGTACTTTAATTTCTTTAAGTTTATGCCCGGTGTAGAGGGATATAATTATACGCCGTATGTTTCACTGGGTGTTGGTATCTTTTCTTATGATCCGTATGCGTACCTGCAGAGCCAAAAATATTTTTTACGCCCATTGGGTACAGAGGGGCAAGGCGACTCTCTTTACCCCGATCGCAAGCCTTATAGTTCAATGGCGCTCTGCTTTCCCCTTACGGTTGGATTTAAATATGCTATTAATGAGAATCTGAATGTGTTTGGTGAAATAGGTTATCGTTTTACCAACACGGATTATTTGGATGACGTTAGTACCACCTACGCCGGACCCGAAGCATTTCCGGCGATACCACAACCTGATGGCTCATTGATCCCTTCGCCCGCTTATCTTCTCCAGGATCGCAGCTATGAAACAGGGACCCCTATTGGTATTAAAGGGCGACAACGCGGAAACAGTTTGCAGAAAGATACTTATGTGTTGTTGCATTTTGGAGTTTCATTAAATCTTTCTTCCTACAAATGTCCGTCGCCTAAAAATGGTATAAAGCAACAATAATGATTTTGATACGGTTTTTTCGAGTTAACGAGTCTATTTTGTTAATGATCTCTACTAATGCGCTGTGAGATTCGAACATTGCATTCTTCAATAAAATTTAATATTTCTTCTCTTCCTTGTTTTTTTGCAGCGCTTGTAATAAAATGCCGGGGCAAAATTTCCCAGTTTTGTTTCATTGCATCAAGAAACTCATTTATATTTCTTTCTACGACTGCAGATTTTTCTTTATCTGATTTCGTAAACACAAGATTAAATGGCACCTGCCACATGCCAAGTTTATTTATAAATTCAAGATCATTGATCTGGGGCTTATGACGGCTGTCAATCAATACAAAAACGTTTATAAGATTTTCTCTTTTACGCAGATAGTCTTCAATCATTTTCTCCCATAGTTTTCGTTGGGATCGTGCAGTTTTTGCATAGCCATAGCCAGGAAGATCAACAATGTACCATTCATTGTTTATGATGAAATGATTAATGAGTTTTGTTTTACCGGGTGATGCAGAAGTTTTAGCAATATCACTGTTGCAGAGCATATTTATTAATGATGACTTGCCTACATTACTTCTGCCAATAAAAGCATATTCTGGTTTATCAGGCCGTGGACATTTTTCAACCGCTGGACTTGATATGAGATATAGTGCTTCTTTAATGATCATAGGCAAGTAAAACGGAATCAGGTTGCAGGTTTGCAAATTTCAGGTTACAAGAGTACCGACCCTAAAATTCTATCTGTTATTCTGTATTTCTTCTTTTTATTTTAAGGCTGTCTGCAGGATACTTTAATTTGATGATACCACGAATATTATCACACCAGTTTATGAGCGCGTCTTTTTCTTCATCAGTAAGCCTGGCATTCGTGTGAATCAAAGTATAAGAAGAAATAGGCATTTTACCTTTGTTCACTTGCTCCGCCATATCATCCAACTTTTTGTATTGCCTTGCGATGGTATAAGTACCAAACTCACTTAAATTGAGTTCTCTCTTGCCCTCTTTTATATGGTTGTTCAACCACCATCCTATTGGTTGCATCTGTGCGTACCAGGGATAAATGGTATTGTTGCTATGGCAGTCTGTGCATGCTTTTTTTAAAATCGCAGATACATTTTGCGGCATATTGTATACACGTGTAACATCCGCTGCGAATAAATTGTTTGAAATGTTTTTTGCGGGTCTTATGAATTGAATGACTATTAAAACGATTAACAACACAACTAAAAATCTTCTCATAGTAAAACCTTTGGTTTTGGACCGACTAATATCTCACCGGTCATTTCGGCCGGAACAGGTAAATCCATCATAGTTAAAATGCTCGGTGCAATATCTGCTAATTTTCCCGGTTTCAAATTTCCCCGCCATTCATTATCTATAATAAACAAAGGAACAAGATTCAATGTATGCGCAGTGTTTGGTGATCCATCCTCATTTATCATATAATCGGCATTGCCATGATCAGCAGTAAGAAAAATCGCATAGTCATGCTTAAGCGCCGTCGTCAGTACTCTCTCTACACAACGATCAACCGTTTCCACTGCTTTAATTGCGGCCTCCCATACGCCTGTATGGCCCACCATATCAGCATTGGCATAATTAAGGCAAATAAAATCTGCTGTTTCATTTTCAATTTCGGGAATGAGTTTATCGGTCGCTTCATAAGCACTCATTTCCGGTTTTAAATCATATGTAGCAACTTTAGGTGAAGGGATCAATATTCTGCGCTCACCTTCGAAAGGAGTTTCTCTGCCACCGCTAAAGAAAAAAGTGACATGAGGATATTTTTCAGTTTCAGCAATACGTATTTGCCTTTTACCATGCCGGGCCAGCAATTCGCCAATAGTATTATCAAGATTATCATTTTCAAAAACAATACGAACGTTTTCAAAAGTTCTATCATATTCCGTCATGGTTGTATAATCAAGCTTAAGCTTGTGCATACCCTGTTCCGGCATATCACTTTGAGAAAGTACGACAGTTATTTCACGGCATCGGTCTGTACGGAAATTAAAACAGAGAACCGCATCACCATCCTTAATAGTTGCCACAGGTTGCTGATCTTCCGCAATAACTACTGCAGGTTTTATAAATTCATCTGTTATTCCGGAGGCATAAGATTGTTCTATTGCCGCGATAGCATCTGTCGCCTTATTACCTATTCCATTTACCAAAGCATCATAGGCCAGTTTTATCCTCTCCCAGCGTTTGTCACGATCCATTGCATAATAACGTCCGCTTACTGAAGCTATTTTTCCAGCCGACATGTTCAGATGCTGCTGTAATTCTGTAATAAATCCAAGGCCACTTTTAGGATCAGTGTCTCTTCCATCGGTAAAAGCATGAATAAACACATTAGTAAGGCCCTCACGTTTGCATACATCACAGATTGCTTTTAAGTGATTTATATGGCTATGAACGCCACCATCACTTACAAGACCCAAAAGATGAAGCGGCTTATTATTATTTCTGGCATAGCGAATAGAAGCAAGTAAATGTTCATTTTTTGCAAATGATCCATCTTTAACTGCCACATTAATACGCTGTAACTCCTGGTAAACAATACGGCCTGCTCCCAAATTCAGATGGCCCACTTCGCTATTACCCATTTGACCTTCGGGTAAACCAACTGCTTCGCCACATGTGATGAGCGTTGTATTTGGATATTTCTTATATAACGAACTTACAAATGGAACATTGGCATTTTGAATAGCATCGGATGACTTTACTTTTCCAAGCCCCCATCCGTCCATTATAATAAGTATAGCTTTTTTGTTTTTCATCTGATAAAGCTACATTTAATTTGTGTATAACAGGAACGCTGGTAATTTTACTATACTATATAATTTATAGATTGGCATGCTTTTAGCCATTCTAAAGGCGAAAATTTTCA
>DATBFI010000540.1:0-3702 GCA_036558585.1 Chitinophagaceae bacterium | reverse complement strand
TGTTTAAAAGCGACAATTGCCTGACAATACAGGAATGGAAAATACTTTACTCTTTAGGTGATGAGCCGGATAAACTTAAAAACTTATGGGTGTAAATAAACAGAAACTGGTAAAATCCGGTATATGGCAATTTTCAAATACAATAGTTATAGTTGTATCCCAGATTATTTGTAATGCCATTATTGCACGATATGTTTCAAAAGTAGAATTTGGTATAATGGCCCTTACAAATGCATTTATCAACTTTGCATGTTTTTTTTCAGAAGCAGGTATGGGTGATGCGCTACTTCAGCGCCGGGAAATAGAACCTCAGCATAAAAATGCATCGTTCTATTTTAGTGTATTGTTTTCTGTTATTATTTATATTATTCTATATTTCACTGCGCCACTCATCTCGGCCTTCTATAACAACCCTGTCATTAAAACAGATCTTTTTTACAATAACGAACCCATACTTGTTCCCGTGTTAAGGATATTGGGGTTTAGTTTTATTTTTTTATCATTGGGCTCCGCCTCGCTTAGCCTGCTTCTAAAAAATTTCAAATTCAAGCAAATTTTCTTCAGCGATAGCCTGACCCTCCTTGTTTCAAATATCCTGGGAGTTATTCTTGCTATAAATCACTGGGGAGTATGGTCGCTGGTGTATTCTATTTTGTTTTACAATGTGGCCAGGCTTATAATGGTTTGGATTCTTGAACCTATCCCGGTGTGGATTGGTGCAACTCTACGCCACTTAAAAGACTTGTTCAGTTATGGTGTGGGGTTAACGCTTGTGCGTATGTACAACTTCATCAGTGGCTTCGGAATAATGCTTGAAATAGGTAAACTTGTTCCTATTAAGACACTGGGAATTTTTGAAAGATCAAATCGCATAACAAACATACCCGTAAGATACCTGGGCGATATGCTCAATAAAGTGATGATGCCTTTTATGGTAAAGATCAATGATAAGGATGATAAGCTATTTGAATTTTTTTACAAGGGGATGTCATTTTCCAACGCAATGCTTGTACCAATAAGCGTTTTTTGTTTTGTGTTTTGCAAGCCTCTTGTATTAATATTACTGGGATCAAAATGGGGCGATGCTGTGTTACCAATGCAGATATTATTCTTGTCACTGCCATTTAGAATTACAACCAAACTTTCTGATACTTTAATGCGTGCAAAAAATCTTGTTTATAAAAACGCGAACAGGAAACTGCAGTATGTAATTGTATTATGTGTTAGTATATTTTTTTGTGCAAGGTGGGGTCTTATTGGTCTCGCTTCAGCTATAACAGCTTCGTCCATTTACAGTTACGTTGCCATGCTGCTTACTATAAAAAGAAGAGTATTTCAGCACGGATGGCAGAAGCTTATTCTTAATCCATTTAAGGATGGAGCAGTCCTCAGTATTTTTGGTATATTACCATCTTACCTGGTTTATTTGGTTTTAATGTATACCATAAAAAATGAGTTAATCTCATTTTCAATTTTATGTACTTTACTAGCCGGATTTTTAGTGTTTGCCTTTTTCAAAAAACCAACACTTCTTGGTGAGGAATTCGCACAGTTGCAAAGAGAATTGATAAAAATGTTTAAGAATAAAGGAAAGAGAGGCGAAGGAAGAAGAAAAAGAAATTTAGAGGAAGAAGAAACCAATTTGGCGCAAATAACTGAATAAATCATTTGGAATGACGAAATTTGTTATTTTCACCACGCCACGCACAGGTTCTTCTTTATTGATAAAAACATTAGACAACCATCCGGAAATACTTTGCGCAGGTGAATTGTTCTTTTTCAAAGGAGATATTTACCATACTGAAAATCAGTATCCATTCTGGAGGTTTCCCGTTAGTAATAAGATTAACTATCTCATTAATTATCCAAGAATTTTTTTAACGCTTAATAACTTTCTCAATAAATTTTATAAAGAGAATGACAAGACTGGTATCAAAGCGAAGGGTTTTAAGCTGATGCATTTTCAAACCTATTACACTCCCGGCATACTTAATTACTTTAGCAAGAACAATATAAAAGTGCTTGTGTTGATACGGAAAAATATTTTACGTAACACACTTTCTGATCTTCGGGCACGTTCTACAAAAATCTATCATAGTCATGGCAATACAGGTACAGTGACTATTCCAATGTTTAAGGTAGATGTAGATGAACTCGGAAAAAAGATGCAGCAAATTGAGGGCTTTAATAAACAGCTTGAAAGAAGTACAGTGAATCTAAACAGGCGAATTATTTATTACGAAGATTTCAGGAACTGGGAAGAAACCATCTCAGGCATACTAAATTATTTAAGCGTAACAAATATGCCACTGCAGCCTGCATCAAAAAAATTAAATCCCGAAAAGCTTGAAGACATGATTGAAAACTATACAGAAGTTAGCAGCTGGCTTTTTGAAAATAATTATGCTCAATATTTAGATTAATAAAAATATTTTAGAGCCGGATAAATAACAATATTATTTGAAAGATGTATCCAAACTTTATTATCATAGGGCCGCCAAAATGTGCTTCTACCTCGCTGCATTTTTATCTTGGTCAGCATCCTGAAATTTTTACAACTAAAATAAAAGAAACAAGATTTTTCAGCCTGCATTATAATAAAGGCATGGATTATTATGCCCGGTACTTTAAAGACGCCGGTGATGCAATGGCTATTGGAGAAGCCACCCCCAGTTATAGTTTTTTGCCGTTTGTTGCAGATCGCATTAAATACCATTTTCCAGACATAAAATTGATACTCTGTTTTCGAAATCCCCTGGACAGAACTTTTTCAAGCTGGTTAATGCAAAAGGGAATGGGCAAAGAAAAACTATCGCTACGTGAAGCGATTGAAATTAATCGAAGCCAAATGAGCTATATAACGCTTGAAGGAGAAGAAGGAGAGAAAACATGGTTGAACAGTATGGGAAATTTTAGTGCGGATGAATCGAGGTTGCGTACTTATATCCAGGGAGGTATGTTCGCAGCCATACTTAAATCTTATTACAAAAGATTTTCACACGAACAAATAAAAATTATTTTCCTGGATGATCTTAAAAACAATTTTGATGAAACAATGAAGGGGCTTTTTCGTTTTCTTGGCGTAAAAGATGATTTCATTGTTCCCAATAAAGAAATTGTCAACTTTCATTTTGACAGAAAAGCTAATAAAATAACAAATAAGCTATTCGGCATAAAGGGAACACGCTTTTTAATCGATCTTACTCCAAAGTTTGTAAAAGATAAACTCAAAAGATCATGGAAAATCAAAGAGCCCCCAAAGCTTGAGTTAGAGGACAGGATTTATCTTTGGGAGATATTTAAAGAGGATATTGCAGAACTTGAAAAAATGCTGGAGAAAAATTTTTTCTATTGGGACCCGACCATGAAAAAGGCTAAAATAACAGCACAATAAAGTAATATGTTGTTTAATATTCACAGAAAATAATTTTACTATAAGGAAGTAAAACTGCCTGAAAAGTATAAAAGTGAAATGACAGTGTAAAAGCCATTCTATGAATTTAAAACTGAAAGATCTGTGGTATTGGATTGCAAATTTTGCTTTGGTTGGATCTGCTTTTGTCTCAATGTCTATGAGCAACCCATATGCTATGCTTGCTGTTGCTATCCCGCTCATCTTTCTGGACAGAGCATACGCAGTTCCTGTTTTATTGTTTATCGCTGCTATTGAAGGATCTTTCAAAGTTGAGGGTGGAAGTTCTT
>DATBFI010000539.1:0-6267 GCA_036558585.1 Chitinophagaceae bacterium | reverse complement strand
ATTCCCACACAATGGAGCAAAGACGAATTTTATACAATGGCATACTCAATGACGAAATAAATTATGTAACGGTAAACACCCAAAAAAACTTTATGCGTGCTTGCAATAAACCGCATATGACAATTGATACTAATTTAGTTGCTCCCAAAAAACACAGTGTATGGAAATCTGCTGGCATTGGTATGATAACAGGACTGGTTGCCGGCGCCATATTGGGTGCTGTAACGGCAAATCCGGATGATATATTTTATGGATACACTGCTGCCGAAGGAGCTATTGCTTTTGGCGCTTTAGGTGCAGCTTTTGGCGGAGTATCAGGATTAATTGTAGGAGTGATTCAAAATGTGGCTTCAAAAAAATCTCATTAGCATTCGTTGTAAGTTCTCTGAAATAAAAAAGCCGTCTCAAAGTTCAATGCCGCTTTGAGACAGCTCTTTTTTTATACAAAAATCTTAATTACGTAAAAACTTCTTTTACTCTTTCAAAAAAACTTTTTTCACTCTTCCCCGGTTGAGGTTTAAAATTCGGGCTATTGTTTAATTGCTCCAGCATTTCTTTTTCCGCAGCAGTTAAATTTTGTGGTGTCCATACATTCACATGAATTAACTGATCACCTTTAGAATAACCATTTACGTCGGGAAACCCTTTCCCTTTTAATCGAAAAATTTTACCACTCTGTGTACCAGGTGGAATTTTAATTTTAGCGCGGCCATCAATGGTGGGAACTTCTACCTGTGTTCCGAAAACAGCATCGGGAAATGAAAGATGCAATTCGTAAGCTACATTTAGCCCGTCACGCTGCAGTTCTTTGTGTGCCTCTTCTTCGATCAGTATGATCAGATCTCCCGGCAGTCCCCCTCGTTCACCTGCATTTCCTTTACCACTTAAACTTAACTGCATGCCATCTTGCACACCCGCAGGTATATCAACAGTTACCATCTCTTCTCCATATATTCTTCCCTCTCCTTTGCAGGTGCCACATTTTGCTGTGACTACTGTGCCCTCGCCGTTGCAAGTTGGGCATGTAGTAACCGTTTGCATTTGTCCAAGAAAAGTATTGGAAACCCTTCTAACCTGTCCACTGCCGCCACAAGTGCCGCAGGTTTGAACACTGCCTTTGTCTTTTGCCCCACTACCATTACAGGTAGTACAGGATACATATTTTTTAACCTTTATAGTTTTACTTACCCCTTTGGCTGCTTCTTCAAAACTTAATTTAAGCTTTACGCGCAAGTTGCTTCCCCGGATGCCCCGGGAACGTCCACCGCCACCCCTGCGGCTGCTTCCGCCAAAGAAGCTTCCAAAAATGTCGTCCCCGAAAATATCTCCAAACTGGCTAAAAATATCCTCCATGTTCGGGCTGCCATGAAAACCTGAGGTGCCGGGCGCAAATGCCTGGTGACCAAACCTGTCATACTTTGCTCTTTTATCAGCATCACTCAAAACCTCATAAGCTTCGGCAGCTTCCTTAAATTTTTCCTCGGCAGATTTATCACCCGGATTGCGGTCAGGGTGATATTGCATTGCTACTTTGCGATAAGCTTTTTTTATCTCATCGGCAGTTGCATTTTTTGAAACACCTAATATTTCATAATAATCTCTCTTCATGCCCATCTCCGCCTCAGGCGGAGTGTATTTTATTTGAAAATAATTTTGTTATTATAACTACCTAATCCCCTTTAGGGGTTAGGGGCTTTTACTTTCCCACTACCACTTTTGCAAAACGAATGATCTTGTCATTTAAATAATAGCCCTTCTGCACTTCATCGATCACCTTTCCCTTAAGGGCGGGTGAAGGCGCAGGTATTTCTGTAATAGCTTCGTGTTTTTCCACATCAAATTGTTTATGCAGGCTGTCCATCACCTTCAGACCCTTTGACTGAAGTGTATTGCGCAGCTTATTAAACACAAGTTGTACTCCCTCCCTCAACTGGTCAACGTCATTTGCCTGCTGCATTTGTTTTTCGGCCCTGTCGCAATCATCCAATACATCCAATAAATCAGTTATTATTTCTTTTCCTGCGGTTTGTCTTAACTCAATATTTTCTTTTGCGGTACGCCTGCGATAATTATCAAATTCTGCATAAAGACGCAAATATTTATCCTTTTGATCTTTTAATTCCATGAGTGCTTTTTCCAGTTCGGATTCATCCTCCACAGGTTCATTTAAATGCGTAGTACCTGCTGCATTTTCGTCAGCATTAATCGAGAAATCAGCCGTTTCAACAGTATTTTCGTGTCCCTGGTTTTTCATTTCTTTTTCTTCCATAGCGAATAGATTGATTTATAATGTGTCAAAAAATTTGCCAACGCAAAATAAATGGAAAAATTGGCAGCACTGTTCGGTACATAGTTAATTTAAAGTCTTTATAATAATTTGAAAATACAAAATTCTGCTCCTATAAGGGATAGTATATGGGCTGTTGCTGTTGTTTCTGTTGGCATGAGGGAAATTTCATTATACAAATGCAACTTAATAATGCATTAAATTGAGGTGATTACTTTGCCCTAATACCTATATACTTTATAGAATAAGCAATTCTTTGTTATATTCGTCGCAAATTTTTTAAAACGAATAAAAAACCAAGCATGGAAGTTGTAAGAAATGTTGTATGGCATAATGCCACTATTACCAAAGCCGATCGCCATCGTATGAACGGCCATAAAAGCGCCATTTTATGGTATACCGGTCTTTCCGGCGCAGGAAAATCTACCCTTGCAAACAAAGTAGAAGAAAAATTATTTGAACGTGGAATGCACACTTATGTCCTGGACGGAGATAATATTCGTCATGGTTTGAATAAAGGACTGGGCTTTACTGCTGAAGACCGTAAGGAAAATATTCGTCGAATTGGTGAAGTTGCAAAATTATTTGTAGATGCTGGTGCCTTTGTAAGTACCGCATTTATTTCTCCTTACCAGAGTGACCGCGATATGGTACGCTCCATTGTACAGCCGGGAGAATTTATAGAGATATACGTTTATGCTCCTCTTGAAGTTTGTGAAGAACGCGATCCTAAAGGCTTATATAAAAAAGCCCGCGCAGGTGAAATAAAAAACTTTACCGGTATTGATGACCCCTATGAAGCACCCGCAAAGCCGGAACTGCTTATCAACACAGGAGAAAATAACCTTGAATCATGTGCTGCACAGGTGATGAAATATCTCGAAGATAATGGCTACATTGATTTAGTTGAGGAATAAATTTTGAGTGAAAGGGTTAAGGTGAAATATAAAGAAGCAGCACTATAATTTCTTTCACTTTTTCAAACACTTTTAAACTAAAATAATTTATCATGAACCAACCACATGGTGGTGAACTTGTAAACCGCATTGCTACAAGTACCCGCAAAGAAGAATTAGAAACTGAAGCAAAAAGACTTTTCCGGTTAACTATTGAAGATCGCTATGGCGCTGATGTTGAAATGATAGCCATAGGAGCTTTTAGTCCTTTAACGGGTTTTATGGGAAAAGCAGATGCCGAATCTGTAATTGAAAATATGCAGCTAACAAATGGTTTGGCATGGGGAATTCCCATTTTATTACCTGCCGGTGAGCACTATAACAAAATTGAAAAAGACCAGGAAATTGCATTGCTCGATAAAGAGGGACGTGTTCTCGCTGTAATGGTAGTAGAAGAAAAATTTGAACTTGATCTGAATAATCTTGCCCAAAAATGTTTCAAAACAACAGAAGATAAACACCCTGGATTACAGGCAATCCGAAGAGGTGGCAATAAATTCATTGCAGGCCCCCTGGAAATGGTAAACCGTCCCCTGCGCCATGAAGAAATTAATGAAAAATATTTTCTTGATCCCTCTGAAACACGTGCAGAATTTGAAAAGCGAGGATGGAAGACAATTGTAGCCTTTCAAACACGTAACCCGATACACCGTGCTCACGAATATTTAATTAAATGTGCACAGGAAATTGTTGATGGTGCTTTGATTCATCCAATTGTTGGTGAAACCAAAAGCGATGATATTCCGGCGCCTGTGCGTATGCGTTGTTATGAAGCATTGATCAGTAATTATTTTAATGCTGATAATACAATGCTCAGCGTGCTGCCTACTGCCATGCGTTATGGAGGTCCGCGTGAAGCCATAAACCATACGGTTATCCGCAAAAATTATGGTTGTACACATATGATCATTGGCCGCGATCACGCTGGGGTTGGCAGTTATTATGGCACTTATGAAGCGCAGGAATTAATGGACAAGGTTAGCAGCAAGATCGGCATGCAGATCCTAAAATTTGAAAATACGTTCTGGTGTGTAAATACAGAAAGCATGGCCAGCAGCAAGACAGCTCCAAAAGATCCTGAAATAGTATCGCTCAGCGGCACCAAGGTTCGTGAAATGTTACGTTCCGGCGTAAGACCACCAAAAGAGTTTTCACGTCCGCTGGTTGCCGATATCTTAATAGAATGGGCAATGGCAAAAGCAAAAGAAGAAGCTACTGCTTAATTTTGTTGACTTATAATAAAAAAGAATGCAGGTTTTATGTGCATTCTTTTTTTATAAAGAATTTGTGAACGAAAGCAAATGGTGTTATTGAAATTCCTTTGATCTCTGCCGACTCTTACACTTTGTTTATAGTTTAGTAAGTTACACAGGCAGCCTGTAACGTGAAACCTGTAACGGCAACTATTTTCTTTTCTGTTTTCTTTCCGTTATATAGCCATTGAATGAAATCGCCTGCCGGTTATTGCTGGCCACCTGCAGGACGGCATAACCGTTTTCCGAAATGGTGAGAAATAATTGCTGAACATCCTTTCCATCTTTTGGTTTTATTAAAACATCCCAACCACCTTTCTTTCTTACTGTTGTTGTATAATCAAAATTTGTTGAAGTAAAATTAATTCCACCTTCCGAAGGATCTATGGGAGCGGTATAGGCACGCCCAAAATAAGGAAGAGCGCTTACTATAGTGTCTTTTGAAACCTGAAGATCATAGTAGGATGTTAATTGTTTCATGCCTCCGGTAACGGGTAATGCTATTTGCGCTACAAAAACATAATTCCTGTTATCCACCATATTTTTTACACTCAATTCTTTAGATGCCTTACTATCTTTTGCTGAATCCTGCGCATGCACCGGATGCAGATAAACCGTTAGAGCGATCATAAAAAATAATGATGCCTTTGTAATACTTTTAATCATTTTATTTTAATTTTTTAAGCAAGAATAATTCACAAGTTTATAAGGTATAGTTTATCAATGAAGGACATTTAACAATCTTTATGGTTTAAGATTAAATTATAAAAATCAATTTTTTTAACAAAGGATTGCAATCACGCTGGTGGTTCTTTCTAAAAACAATTAAACGGACAATGTTCTATCATGTTGAGGTAAATGGCAAAATCTTTGTGGCACAAAGATCATGGAAGTTTTTGAGTCAGTAACTTTTTATATTCGTCATAATGGTAACCGCTTTGAGGTAAAGGCAATACCTTATGATGAACCCGATGGACAAGATATTCCCCTTCGATTTCAAATCGTCATTGGAGAAATGCCACAGGGTGCCATTGAGCGCAAGCCTGACAAGTGGCAAAGTACTGATATTAAGGACAAAGCTCTTCTCGATGTTATCGTTAATAATATTCTTAAATATTATAAGTAACCGGGAACGTCAAATGATGAATCGTAATAGTGATGAATAGCATCATACAAACTTGCAATTACGACTTACTACGTATATCTATTTGTAAATCGTCAAATGTGGAGTGGTAAAATACTTCTTCTTCAGATGAAGAGCCTGGCGCCGGCAAAGGCAGGTGTGACGAAAGGATGTTAATTTTAATTCTTAGGGCTCAAAAATTTCGAACTGCTCCGGACGCAATGCCGGAAAAAAGTAGAGCTGATAATCTACAATCTAAAATACTCAACGATGTTTTTTAAATCAATATATCCGTACACGCTTGAAGTTAAGGCGGAGTATGAAGTAATGAGTGATGAGACAATCAATAACTGCTTATCGCTCGCAAAAAAAGCATTTCAGCAATGGCGCAAAACTTCTTTTGAAGAACGCAGAGCATTAATGATGCGTGTGTCTGACCTTCTTGTTGCAAAACGTGATGACTTTGCTTATACTATTACCCTCGAAATGGGTAAAATATTGAAGGAGTCAAAAGCAGAAGTTGAAAAATGTGCAACGTCGTGCCGCTATTATGCTGAAAATGCTGAGAAATTTTTACAGGAAGAAGACCAGCCATCTGATGCTGCAAAAAGTTATGTCCGTTATGACCCTATCGGAGCAATACTGGCT
>DATBFI010000538.1:0-11684 GCA_036558585.1 Chitinophagaceae bacterium | reverse complement strand
GAATATTTAAAGGATCGTTGATGTCAACAAAAGGATTTACTTCCCAAAATCGTGGTCTTCGGATTCTTTTTGAATAATTAAATTGTATATCCTGGTTTTCGCTTAAAGGTTTTGTAAGAAAGAAGCTGGGGAACAACGCATAGCCGAGATCGTTGAATCCATCCGGGAACTTGTAGCCGAAATGAAAATTACTGTCGACAAGCGTTCCGTCAAACTTTGATAATTCAATCCGCAAACCAAGCTGATAGGTAAGCGACTTCCATTTATTGGCATAATTAAAATAACCCGCATTTATTGTCTCGGTGTATTTATAATCATTGCTCAGTGGTAGTTTGGTTTCATTATTCACCTGGTCAATAGAGTAAGTGCCAAAATTGGATGAGCTGTTGGCGTAAAAAGTTCTAAGTCCAAATTCAATTCTTTTATCCTTGTTTATTTTATTGCTATAATCAATCTGTGCAATAAATTGTTTGTCATTTGCGGAGCCATCGTTTCTCACTTTGGTTGAAGGCATATATATGGTGCTATCGGCATTATAAAAATCATTAATGACAAACGACTGATTACTTCTGCTCCCCTTGTTGTAAGTAATATCGGCGGTAAGTTTATTCTCAGGGTCATCAAATCTTCTTTCAAAACTTAGTCGGCTGCTGCTGCGGGCAAATGTGCCTGTACCATTAGTAGTACGCAATCCTGTATAATTCAAAGAGCCAAGGCTGTCAAGGTATTGCTGGTTTTGAATTTCATGATTATTAAAGTTCCCGTTGTTAAAACTTTGCGTGAAAGAAAGCGTATTGTTATTATCAAGAAAGTAATCGGCACCAAATCTTACGGAAGAAAATTTTCTTGAGCGCTCATTTTCCGAGGACTGATTAAAGTAATCTGTAATTGTATCATTGCTCTTGTTTATACGAAAAGTTTCTTCCCGTGCAACACCGCCGGATTTATTATAGTTCCCGCTTGCAAATAAATTAAATTTTTTCTGGCGCAGATTAAGGTTGACATTGCCATTTATCAGATCAGGCACTCCGCCACCTGCCGAAGCAATGCCATTTAACCCGGCCCTCTTATTTTTCTTCATGATAATGTTAATAATACCTCCTGCGCTCTGAGCCTCAAATTTTGCGGAAGGATTTGTAATAAGTTCTACACGTTCAATATCATCTGCGGGAATTTGATCGAGTGTAAGAATAGTAGGTCTGCCATCTATCAGTATTTGCGGCGTACTGTTGCGCATCTGCACATTGCCTTCCACATCAACGGAAAGCGAAGGAATATTTTTCATTACATCGACCGCAGTGCCGCCTTGTGCTGTAATATTTTTTTCAACATTAAATATTTTTCTGTCTACATCAAATTGCATGGACGGTGTTGCAGTTGCCCTGACCGTAACATTAGCAAGCATCTTATTTTCCCGGTGTAATTTAATAATGCCTAAATTTTTAATAACGGTCTTGGTATCTTCTGGCGGCTGAACAGATAAGAAAATTTCTTTGAATGTTGTTTCATAACCTACTGCAGCAATAACGATAGAATATTTTTTTGCATAAGGAAGATTTTCAATACCAAATTTTCCTCCATCAGTTGCTATAGCATTTCTTTTCACATAAGAAATGGAATTAATGGCTGTAGCGCCCGGATTTTCATAAGTTAATTCTATAGTTGCCCCTGCAAGCCCTTTATTGGTTATGCTATCTGCGATCACACCGGTTATACTCACTTTTGTGCCATTGGTAATCTGTTTAAAAGTTCCACTTTGCGCGAACAGCCCAATACCGATAAAAATAAATTGAACATAGAGTAACGTAAATTTCATTCACATAAACTTTAATAAATGTTTTACAATAAAGGGTTTAGGATTGATTGATAATACTAACTTCTCTTATAGACCTAAATGGCAATGTACTGACGGTATATTAGCGTGAGATTAGAAAGAAATTAGAAATTAATTAGAGAATAGGAGGAAGAGATAAAATAACAATAATTTATATTTTATTCGTTACGGACATTTGAAAAATGGCTGATTAAAAACACTCTTGATAACAGTATTATAGCTGTTGATCAGAATGAAGAGTGTGTCTAAATTTATTTTTTACTGTCCCAGGCAGCATTAAGCTTTTCTGCGTGGGCCACCGGAAGCTCAACTGTAAAAGTTGTTCCCTCATTTATAACAGATTCTACTTTAATATTTCCACGATGCAATTTAATAATGCGGCTTGCTAATGATAATCCTAAACCAAACCCGCTTTCCACCTGGCTATCATCAACACGGTAAAAAGGTTGAAAAATATGCTGCAGCTCGTCCGCGGGAATCCCTTTTCCTTCATCTCTTACTTTAACTATAATTTCATCATTTTCCACTGAAAGCATTACCATTGCAACGTGATTTTCTGAATACTTGCAACCATTTAGAACAATATTTTTTACAGCACTGAAAAGAAGATCCTCATTGCCAAAAATCAGTAACCTTTCTTCTTCATCAGGAAGATTGTCAAATGAGAGCTTCACCGAAAATCCATTATTTATTTTTGCCATTTCATGCGGCATTCGCAGGAGGATCTCATCTATACGCACAAGGTTTATTTCGAGCCCTCCTGCCGTCCCCGACGCTTTTGCAAACTGGAGCAGCGTTTGAGTAAGCTTGCTTAAATGATGAACGTCCTGTAGTACAGACTGCATTACACCACGGTATTCATTTGCATTTCTTTCTTTCTGAAGTGAAACTTCCAACTGGCTTGAAACAGATGTTAGAGGCGTGGATAATTCATGGGAAGCATTGGCGATGAACCTTCGTTGTGTTTCAAAACTTTCCTCAAGCCGGTCGAGCAATTCATTCAATGTTTGTGTCAGGTAATTCCATTCATCCCGTCGTTTATCTGTTGCTATCCTTCTTGTAAGATTTTGAGCGGAAATTGCATTCAATTCATCTGCAATCTTACGAATAGGACGAAGCAAACCGGTAGAAAAAAAATAGCCGCCACCAATTGTTATAAGAATACCGCCTACAAAGCATACCCATAAAATAAATTGCAGTTGCTGCAGATTTTTTTTACCATCTGCGTCATAAGCCGCAGTAATGATTATAACAGGATTATGGCCGGTATAATGATAAGCAACGCCGTCTTTATTGTTAACTATAAAGTAAACGTATTGTTTTTCTTTTGCTTCTTCAAGTATTGCTTTATCCACAGATACTGTGTCGCCGGGTTTATCAGAATAAGCATATATCCTGTTTCCATTATAATCATAAGCCTGCGTGGTTTTATCCGCCATTGCAACTGCAGTGGATGCATGAATTTTTTTAATCAGCTCGCGGTTAAAAGTTTCTGATTGAGCCAAAAAGCGCGCTGTAGTAACAGCCCGATTCGTAAGACGTACACTAAAGTTTTTCTGGCGGTTGACATAAGAGAAATAATAAATAGAGGTGCAAACCATACTCAATATGGCAGCCACTATGAGTGCAAAAAATAATGTGATTCTGATTCTGACCGGCATCAATCGCTTGTTTCTTTAAGAATGTAACCCATACCAACCTGCGTTTGAATGAGTTTATGCTCAAAAGGTTTGTCTATTTTATTGCGGAGGTAATTTATATAAACATCAATAACATTTGTATTTGTATCGAAAGATATGTCCCAAACATTAATAGCAATATCTGCTCTTGATACTATACGGTTTTTATTGCGAAGCAGGTATTCCAATAACTGCAACTCTTTTGCTGTAAGATTAATTTTTTTATCGTTTCGTTTTACTTCCATATTGTCGAGGTTTAATTCAAGATCGGCTGCTCTTAAAGTATTCCCCGGAGGTAAATATTGTTTCATCGTGCGTTTTAAGAGCGCTCTTATTTTTAACAGCAACTCCTTAAACACAAATGGTTTTACCATGTAATCATCCGCCCCGGCATCATAACCTTCTACCTTATCGCTTAAAGTACTTAAAGAGGTAAGCATAATAATGGGAACAGCAGGATTATGTCTTCGCATATATTTGCAAAGATCGTAACCATTCATGCCGGGAAGATTTATATCAAGAATGATAAGGTCAAATAAGTGAGCATCAAAAATCCTTTGACCAATTTTTCCATCATAAGCTACTTCAACATGGTACCCATGTTCAGACAATCCGAAATTTAATGTATCGGCAATTTTTTGCTCGTCTTCTACTATCAGGATCTTCCTCTCTTCCATAATCTGTGATTCTTGCTAAGCCTGTTCAAAATTAAACAATCATCAATACCGCATACCGCTCTAATTAAATTCTAATCCATCTCTAAGACGCTGCTAATACCTAAAAGATACTTTAGTAGACCATTGGTTCAAAATGTTAATAACAATACCTGAAGACAGTAAATATTAAATGTTATGGAAACTTTCTTTTCAAACATATTAGTTCCGGTTGATTTTTCTGTAAACACTAAAGTCGCTATACAGAAGGCTATGTGGCTTGCTGTTCCCGGTTTTTCAATAATACATCTTTTGCATATTCTTGATCCGGTTTCGAAAGATGGCGGATATTATGTAACCGAGCATGCCGGGTGGACAACAGAGAGCAATATTTGCTCCTGTGAAGACGGAGAAATGAAATTGCAGCAACTGAAACAAACTATAGAAGAGGAGTTACACAAAGTGATTGTAGTGACGCATCTTATAAGTGGAGAAAGCATTCAAAAGGGAATAACCTGTTTGGCAAAACAGCTTCATCCGTCTTTGATTATAATAGGAGAAAGCAAGCGTCACAAATGGTTCCCTTTTTTGAAGACCGTGAATACAGGTCTTCTGGCTAAAGAAACAAATTGCCCTGTACTGACTATAAAACCCGGCTCGTTTCCTAACAGGATGAAGTCTATCGTAATGCCTGTTCGTTCATTTGTACCTAATCGCAAGATCGAACTGTTATCGGCATTAACACGTAATCACAGGCCGGTAATACATTTGGTTTCGATGTATAATGATGAACAGTTTAATCGCCGTGCAGGCATTTTCCTTGATGCTTATCGAACATTATCAGATTATTTACATTACCCCGTAGAGTATAAGGTACTGCGGGGCAGCAATATTGCAAAAGCCATTTTTGATTATTCGAAATTTATTATGGCAGATTTTATTATCGCGCATCCCGGTGAAACAAAAATCAGCACTATTTACGGCACTGATATTTGCGATATAATTACCCCTGATTCTAAACTTGGCATTTTAACCACAGAACCATTTTTGAAAACAGAAAAGGAGCATGCATAAAAAAATCTCATTGTGATTATTGGTTTATTCGCTGCCACCAATCTTTCTTTGCTAAATAACCTTTTTTTCATTCTAATACATTTTTTAAAAAATTCTACAAATACAGTACTTTTAAAAAAATCTTACAAAATACGGCAGGTTCTGTTTCCTCATGTTTTTATTATAAAAATCCATTAGTAAATGTTATTAGTAATTTTCAATGTAATATGCTGAAGATTCGTTTTTAATCCTTGATTCAACACCCGGGCACTTAACAAACCATTCCCTAAACTCATTTTGGAAGAATGGAAAGGAAATACTAATAAGAGAGATTATATTTTTTAAGCTGTTGTTTACGCGTTGCCACTGATTTTATACACTCTCTGAGAAAGTAAAAGTATCAAAAGATGGTTCCGGGCTTGAACAGTGAATAAAAAAATCAAAACTATCCTAATGATTGATGCTTTTTTGATTATTTTTTTTGAGTAATCGCTTTTCCGGAGATGTATACAAAATTTCTACTTCGGCTTATTCGGCAAAACAAAAGAAAAAGTGGCTAATGCAAAAACCATCTGCTCAGTTCCTTCTTACAAAAAATAAAAGTTACATCTGTCACGAACAAGATCTTTTAATTTAATAATCTCCCAAACTGCATTCCTATGAGAGTTTTAACCAGGGCTAGCTGGCTTTTTTTCACTAATTGCCCAGAGAGAGAGCGCTTTATTATAAAGGCCTTTACTATGCTTTTATGCATGACTATGTTACAAATTTGTTGCGTATCCGTTTTTGCACAATCAAAGACACTAACAGGTTCTGTAACAAACGAAAAGGGACAACCTCTTTCGGGTGTGAGTGTTACTGTCAAAGGAACTCCTGTTGGCACGAGCACCAATAATGAAGGAAAATTTTCCTTACAGGTTTCAAGTGATAATGGAATTTTACAATTTTCCTATGTGGGGTATGCTATACAAGAAATTGCTGTGAAAAATCAAGCTGCTATCAATGTACAACTAATACCGGAAGCTACGGCATTAAAAGACATAGTAGTTGTAGGTTATGGTACTCAAAGAAAGAAAGACCTGACCGGTTCGGTTGCAACCGTAAATGTGGCTGAAGCAAAAAAAGTAAGCACCAATGATATTACCGGCCTTTTACAGGGAAGAGCAACGGGTGTAGCCGTAAACAGTGACGGACAACCGGGTGCGGTTCCAAGTGTGCATATAAGAGGATTCAGCACATTTGGTGGGTCTGCTCCTTTTTATGTTGTTGATGGAGTTCCTGTGGGTACTTCGATAAGGGAATTTAGTCCGGAGGATATCCAGTCAATTTCAGTCTTGAAAGATGCATCTGCCGCGTCTATCTATGGTGCCGCTGCTGCTAATGGAGTTGTTATAGTAACTACAAAGCAGGGCACTAAAAATGCGCCGATGAGAGTAGAGTACAATGGATATTATGGTTGGGATAACGTATGGCAAATTATTGATGTAACGCATCGCGTAGACTATCAAACGCTGAATAATGAATCACGTAAAAATGCGGGGGTGCCACCCTTCCCCGCCAATGATCCGTCTGGTGCTGATTACGTCGACAGTATTGATACTGACTGGCAGGAAGAGGGTTTGAAAACAGGCACAAGACAAAATCATAATATTAGTTTGTCGGGAGGCGGTAATAACAGTACCTACAATATAGCTTTGGACTATTTTGACAATAAAGGTACTTATGAAGGCAATGGGCCCAGTTACACACGGTATACCGCACGGGTAAATGCCACAGCTGAGAAGGGAATTTTTAAAGTGGGAGAAACTTTTAATTATACACATTCTCATGAAAACACCCTTACTTTCCGCGATGACATTTTACTGGGAGCCATACCTCCAATGATTGTTAATTTGGTGGAAGCCATACCAACAATGCCTGTGTATGATCCAACTGCTCCTAATGGATGGGGTGGCTCAAATTCTGAATTTAACGGTGCAAATTCACTAAATGCAATAGCAGTAAACAACCTTTTTGTAAACTGGATAGACCTTGATAGAACATTTGGAAATATTTATGGAGAACTGCAGCTTTTAAAAACAGGAGGCAATAACCTGAGGTTCAGGACAAGCTTTAGCTATGACAAGACACAAACCCGGGATTATTCATGGGTCCCTGAATTTTATCTTGGTAAATTTTACAGTAATGTCGAAGCACGTTTAAATGACAACTCAAGAATTTACACCAACCTCGCGGTTGAAAACACATTGAATTATGACCGGATTTTTGGCAAACATTCAATCCAGGCACTTGCCGGACAATCCTACAGGGAAAATGATGTTGTTTTAAGAGAAAGCAGCGCCACTGGATTTTCTCAGCCCTATTATCCTGTTATCGATCAGGGTGAATCAAGGTCTTCCAAAGGATCGGAATACGTTGCAACTTTAAGTTCATTTTTTGGAAGAGTAAACTATTCATATAGTGACAAATATTTAGTTTCTGCGACACTTCGCAGAGATGGTTCATCAAGGTTCGCTCCTGCTAACAGGTACGGATATTTTCCCGCAGCGTCCGTGGGCTGGAAGTTAAGCAGCGAGGACTTCTGGCATGTTTCCAAATCAATTGTTTCCGAGCTCAAATTAAGAGCCAGCTATGGCAGATTGGGAAACGATAAAATTGGGGACTATCTCTATCAGCCGGTTGTTAATACAGGTATTGTTTACCCGTTTAACGGAACAAGGGTTGTGGGTGGATTGCAAACCAGTGTAGGATCTCCAAATATTAAATGGGAAGAAAGAGCTATCACTAATATAGGTTTTGACGGGACATTTTTTAATGGCAGTCTTGATCTTTCAGCCGAATATTATGACGCAAAAAGTGAAGACGTATTGGTAGGAGTGCCTATCCCCGCAACTGTTGGATCTATTAACTTAACTCCTGTAATAAATGCTGCAACTCTTAAAAATACTGGTTTCGAATTTAATGTGGCTTACCACAAAACCAAAGGCAAATTTACTTTTGACATATCTGGTAATCTTTCTACAGTTAAAAATGAAGTGCTCGCTTTAGGCGGTAATAATGAGCCAATTTATGGAACTGGTGCCAAAACCGCTATTGGCGGTGAAGTAGGCAAGCATTATGGTTTTGTGTATGAAGGTATTTTTCAAACCCAGGATGAAATTGATAACCATGCCTCTCAGTTTGGTGCTGTGCTCGCTCCCGGAGATGTTAAGTACAAAGACATAAGTGGTCCGGACGGTAAACCTGACGGTGTTGTTGATGAAGCATATGACAGGGTTTATTTAGGAAACGCTATTCCTAAATACAACTACGGATTCAATTTTTCGGCCGTATACAAAAGTTTTGATTTTACTCTTTTTGCATCAGGCAGCGCTGACTTTTTGATTAATAGCAGGATGTACAGAGATATACATCATTCTGCCGGTGCGCTGAATTATAGCACAGATATGCTGAACAGATGGACACCAACAAATACGAATACAGACATTCCGCGGTTAAATGATCAGGACGTAAACAATTTCAAAGATTCTGACAGGCCAGGCTGGTTACAGGATGGCACTTATCTTCGGCTTAATACAGTATCTCTTGGCTATACGCTTCCCAAAAACATAATAAAGGGGCTTACTTCATCAAGAGCTTATATTACTGTACAAAATCTTTATTCTTTCCAGGGATACAAAGGATATAATCCCGACTTTACTACCCCGGACAGGTTTGCCATTCCTGGTGTATTTAATCCAGGTTATGATTTTGGCTCATATCCAAAACCAAGAACTATAATGATAGGTGTTCAACTGGTATTCTAATCATTTAAAATTACAATTATGAGAAACGCAATATATGTCCTCTATTTGCTTTTTATTTTTTTCTTAATAGGGATAGGATGTGATAAAAAATTGGATCAAACCAATCCTAATGCTTTAACAACCGGGCAATCGTGGAAAACAAGCGATCAAGCCTTCGAGGGTGTTACTGCCGTCTATAATGCTTTAATACTTGACGGAACTTATATGCGTTCATTTGTCGGCCTCACCGATAGCCGGGGAGATGATTTTTTAGGGGAGAGCCCGTGGCTGGATCTTGTATTAACGGGTCAATTTATTATTCCCACGAATTCAGCGCCGGTTTTTTGGATATGGAGAGATTTGTACCTCGTTGCTACCAGGGCGAACCAGGTCATTTATTATGTTAGCCAATATGACGAGAGTGTGCTCTCTGCTGACGACAAAAAAAGGATCTTGGGCCAGGCCTATTTTCTTCGTGGCCTTGCCTACTATGATCTTGCAACTACTTTTAAAATTGTTCCGGTCATTACAGAACCTCAACTCGATCCTGGCCAATATTATCCGCCAACAAGCACCGAAGATGAATTGTGGAACCAGATAATTTCAGATTTGCAACAAGCTGAAGCTGATTTACCTGTTTCGTATGTTGATGTTATTGGACCAGACCAGGGGCAAATCGGAAGAGCCACAAAGGGAGCAGCAGCAGGTTTGCTTGGCAAAGTTTATTTGTATAGAAAAGATTATAAGAATGCCGCAACTCAATTTGAAAAATTTTTTACAGGAGAACTGCAAGGTATTTACAGTCTTATGCCCGACTACTGGGATAACTTTAAGGATGTAAATGAAAATAATAGCGAATCTTTATTTGAAGTGCAGTTTCAGACAGGAGAAGGGACTGATTTCAACTGGACTGGAGAACCTGCTACATCCTGGAAAACTGTTGAAGCGTATTCAGTTACTTACGGGATGGAGGGTGCCGGATTTTCCGATTATTTACCAACCCAATGGATTTTTGATGAATATAAAAAAGAAAAAACAGTTGACGGCAAGGATGATCCAAGACTTGATGCAACACTTGCTCATTATGATCCTGCAACAGGCGATACATTAGCTTATGGAAGATCTTGGTTTAATCCACCGGATAAAATTTACCCAAAAAAATACACTACTGATGGGCTGGGCACACCTTATGAAACGCCGGAAGAGGGAATTAATTACAGGGTATTAAGATATGCTGATATCTTATTAATGTATGCCGAAGTATTAAATGAATTAGGGAGAACCGCGGAAGCTTATCCATATATTCAGCAGGTGAGATCAAGAGCTAATCTTCCCGATTTAGCCACTGTTAAACCAAACATGATGCAGGCACAAATGCGTGACCAATTAGCACATGAACGAGCGCTGGAATTTGCAATAGAGGCTCAAAGAATAAACGACATAATCCGCTGGGGTTGGTTATATACTCCCGCAAAACTTGCGGAACTAAAAGCACATGATCCTGATTTTAATACATGGATGCCCGGCAATGAATATTTGCCCATACCTCAACAGGAACTGGATGTAAATAAAAATCTTTTACCTAATCCGGCTAATTGATCCCTTACCGAACGGAAGAATAAAAAATTTATCAACAGGGAATTACAAAATGCGAAGGTTCACCGCTCTTTATGTGATACTGTTAATGGCTGCAGGTTGCAGGCCAAAAAATTCGGAGAGTGGAGGGAAACTTCATTTCACATTATTGAAAAGCAATGAGACCAATATTGATTTCAATAATAAGATCACAGAAAGTGATTCTGTAAATGTTTATGATAATGAATATATGTATAATGGCTCCGGAGTTGGAATAGGGGATTTTAACAATGATGGTTTACAAGATATATTTCTTGCGGGCAGTATGGTAAGCAGCAAACTATACCTCAACAAAGGCAACCTGCCTGCCGGACAAGCTGGTTTTAAGTTTGAAGATATCACCGAAAAAGCAGGTTTGAAAACAAGTCAATGGTGCACGGGCGTAAGCATTATTGACATTAATAATGACGGCTTTCCTGACATCTATATCTGCTCTTCTCATTCACACAATAAAGAAAGAAGAAAGAATTTATTATACATCAATGATGGGCATCTTCATTTCACAGAACAGGCAGGAGCATACGGTTTGGCAGATACCGGCTTTTCCACACAGGCAGCTTTCTTTGATTACGAC
This sequence comes from Chitinophagaceae bacterium, assembly GCA_036558585.1. Classification (GTDB taxonomy): domain Bacteria; phylum Bacteroidota; class Bacteroidia; order Chitinophagales; family Chitinophagaceae; genus DATBFI01. The sequence goes on along the minus strand of DATBFI010000538.1, from coordinate 471 downwards.
AAGGATGGCGATCTTGATATGTATGTTCTCAATCATAGGCTATACGATCATACCGCAAATAATCTTACACCAAAAGATACAAGTGGTAACTCTCCGGCAGAAGACAGGCTTTACAGGAATGAAGGAATACCGGCAGGACAATCTCATCCTGTTTTCAAAGATGTTTCAAAAGAGGCAGGCATAAAAGAAGATGGATATGGCTTAGGCATAGTGATTACAGATGTTAACGGTGATAACTGGCCCGATGTGTACGTGGCGAATGATTATATCGCCAATGATCTGTTGTGGTTGAATAATAAGAACGGTACTTTTTCAAATAGTATTTCAAGGTCACTAAAACATCAGAGCTATAACAGCATGGGTGTAGATGCGGCAGACATAAATAATGATTGTCTGCCTGATCTTGCTGTACTGGATATGATGCCGGAAAACAATGAAAGAAAGAAAATGATGTTCAATGTTGCAAGCCAG
>DATBFI010000537.1:0-7946 GCA_036558585.1 Chitinophagaceae bacterium | reverse complement strand
AAAAGATTGATGATGTTTTACAAAAATATTTAGTGCTTTCGCTGAAAGAACCAGTCGAAAATCAACTAATCCTTAGTGACACGGAATGGCCGGGTTATGGAAAATCAATTTTTCAAAAAGTAAGAGTGGGGCAAGGAGCGTTTCGTGTTTTAGTAACGGATGCATATAATCGCAGGTGTTCAATAAGCGGAGAAAAAACTTTACCTGTCCTGGAGGCAGCACATATTAAACCTTATAACTTAGAAGGACCACATAAGATCTCAAATGGCCTTTTATTGAGATCAGATATTCATAAACTTTTTGATTCAGGCTACATAACAATTACAAAAGATTATAAAGTAGAAGTAAGCAAAGCAATAAAAGAAGAATTTGAAAACGGAAAAGAATACTACAAATATCACGGTGGCAATCTTTTGTATTTACCCTCGAAAGACATCGATAAGCCAAACGAAAAATTTATAGAATGGCATAATAGCATTTACAAAGGATAAATTTTTTTCACTTTTCTAACCAGTACTTTAATAATCTGTTTCTGGAGACAAGCATCTCCTTTCCTTACAATGTCTGCTAAATCACTTTTGTGTTGGTATGGGCTTTCAGCATTACAACAACTCATTTAATTTTTCTTTTGACCTTCCGCATAAATACATAATAATGACATCTATAAAAGCGATCATTACGGGTGCAACTGGTATGGTTGGCGAAGGCGTTTTGTTGAGTGTTTGCAAAATCCAACAGATCAGAAGTATAGTGCTAACCACAATCATCCAAAGCGGAAAAAACTGATGCTCCGAATTTCCTTCAATTCATATACTGTGATAACAGTTTATAATATCAGCATTGCATCTCCATAGGTTGAAAATTTATACTTGTCTTTTACCGCCTTTTTGTAAGCCTCCATTATAAGGTTATAACCTGCAAAAGCGGCGCTTAAAACAAGTAAGCTGCTTTTGGGTAAATTGAAATTAGTGACCAGGGCATTAGCCACATTAAACTCATAGGGAGGATGGATAAAATTATTTGTCCACCCTTCACTTGGTTTTAGTAAACCTTTTGATGTATAACTACTCTCTAATGCCCTGATGGTTGTAGTGCCGATAGAGCAAATGTTGCGACCTTTTTCCTTGGCCTTATTCACAATCCTGCACGCCTCTTCATCAATCTTGTAATACTCTGCGTCCATTTTATGTTTATGAAGATCTTCAACCTCCATCGTTCTGAATGTGCCCAACCCTGAATGCAGTGTTACTTCTGCGAAACGAACCCCTTTTATCTCGCAACGTTTAATCAACTGCGGGCTAAAGTGAAATCCTGCTGTGGGAGCAGCTACCGCGCCTTTATGTTTGGCATAAACTGTTTGATATCTTTCACGGTCATCTTCATCCGGTTTTCGTTTTATGTGTTTTGGTAATGGGGTTTCGCCGAGGGCATCCAATTGTTTTTTGAAATCATCTTCATCGCCTTCCCATAAAAAACGAATGGTCCGTCCACGACTGGTAGTGTTATCAATTACTTCTGCTGTCAGTTCATCACGCTCACCAAAATATAATTTATTCCCTAATCGTATTTTCCTTGCCGGGTCAACAACTACATCCCATAAACGGTTTGCTTTATTTAATTCGCGAAGCAATAAAACTTCAACCACCGCTCCCGTTTTTTCTTTCCTTCCATACATTCGTGCCGGAAAAACTTTAGTGTTATTAACAACAAAAACATCCTTATCGTTAAAATAATCGGGGATATCTCTGAAATGGCTGTCCTCCAATTGCCCTGTCTTTCGTTGAACAACCATCAATTTGCTGTCTTCTCTCTTTTTAGCAGGATTTTGAGCAATTAGTTCAAGAGGCAGGTCAAAGACGAATTTTGAAAGTTTCATACAGAAAGTAATTATGGATGTAAGAAAACATTAAAGGTATTTATTTAAAGAGAATTTTTTCCTTCTCTGGATATCTCTCTAAGATTTGTATGCAGCCGGGGGACATAGCGCACCATCACAACTCATTTAATTTTTTTCTTCAACCTTCGCACCATAAATACATATTATGTTTCAAGGATAAAATTTTTGCAGATTGGTTTTATAAAATATAGCCATTGTTTTAGTGTCGTAGATATTCGGCCGCGGAATTTTAACTGAATCAAAAGTCTGTTTCAATATTTTGAATTTGTTAAGATCAATTTTATCTACATCATAATTGCCCTGCCCTTTTTCTTTACCTTGTTTAATTTGCTGAGGAGTTGGTGTAAAATAGCCGGTAAGAGAAACTTTTCCTTTCTTAGCTCCCGAAATATATATTCCAATCATGTAAGGCTCAACTTTTCTCCACGCCTTAAATTCATTTTTTGTCTTAGCGTGACTTTCATAATAAAAATTTACAAAGAATTGCTCTTTAATAACACCACCTAAAAGTTTAATCATTTTAATTAGCCCGCTTGTTAAACCAAATTCTTTTTGAAGCAGATCATCGATCAAAGCAAGATGTTCGGTGTTCATTGTTTCTTCTGCATCAATGACGTTGATCCATGTAATTTTATCTAATGACACTTCAAGGAGATGATTGCTTATTCGATTATAAATGGTTGCAGCGCGCTTAGGCATTGTCTAATAAAATTTGTTGAAATTATTAATTACCAGGGTTGCCGGTTTAAAGCAGATCCCTTTATTGTCCTGCCGCTTTTATTTAACGACTAAATGTGAAAACGGCACAACATGCGCCTGTAAGAAAACAAGTATCCCGACAAGAGCTGCCAGGGCAATGCTGTGAAAGAAAACATAACGTAAGATTTCTCCTTCATGTCCATACCAATTAGTGGCAGTGCTGGCAACTACGATACTTTGCGCATCCACCATTTTGCCCATTACACCACCCGAACTATTTGCAGCAGCCATCAAAACAGGATCAATATGAGTTTGTTTTGCGGTGATGGTTTGTAAACTACCGAACAAAACATTTGAAGCGGTATCAGAGCCTGTAAGCGCTACACCAAGCCAGCCGAGCATCGTCCCAAAAAATGGATAGAACACTCCTGTTTTTGCCAGAGCCAGACCGAGAGTGGCATCGGCGCCCGAATATCTTGTCACATAACCCAGCCCCAGCATGGCCGCGATTGTGATTAACGAAAATCGTACCCGCCATAATGTTTGAGCATAGACCCGAAGCATCTGCCGAATTGAAAAACCAATGACAAAACCTGAAACGATTGCTGCTACAAAAATCCCGGTGCCTGTTGCAGAAAGCCAATTTAATTTGAAAACTGCTTCTTCCGGTTTGGTTGGTTTTTCCAATGTTGGCTGAGGTACGATTGGTGGAGTGCGGCTGATCTTATTATGTAAATAAGCGATTTTATATTCGAGTGCCGAAATTGTGCTTAGTGTTTTTTTAACGACAGGTAATCCCCAAACCAAAATAAACAGGGTTAGGAACATCCACGGTAACCACGCAGCAATAAGGTTTTTTCTATTAACTTTTATCGGTTCAATGTCATCAGAGATCGCTTCAATGGCGTCGGGCATTTTCATAATAGTTTTCGGTTTCCAAAATTGCAGCAACACAATTACTGCTATTAAAGAACAAACTGAAGCGCCAATGTCAACCAGCCATGGGCCGTGAAAATTTGAGATTAAAAATTGCGGAACAGCAAAAAATAATCCTGCAATTAATGCCGCGGGCCATATTCCTAACATGCTTCGAAAACCCGCCATAGCCCATACCACCCAAAACGGAACAAGTAAAGAAAAAAATGGGAGCTGCCGTCCTACCATTACAGAGAGTTGCTGTACATCAATTCCTGTTACTCCTGAAAGTGCAATAATCGGAGTACCCAGAGCCCCGAAAGCAACCGGTGCTGTGTTAGCGATCAGGGAAAGACCCGACGCAGCGAGAGGCTTAAAACCAAGTTGAATAAGAATAGCTGCTGTTATGGCGACTGGTGTTCCAAATCCCGCTGCACCTTCAAAAAATGCACCAAATGAGAATGCAATCAAAATAACCTGGATTCGTGGGTCCGGTGCAATAGTTGCAAGATGCTGACGTATAATTGTAAATAAGCCTTTATTGACTGTTAGTTGATAGAGGAAAATTAGATTTAGGATGATCCACCCGATCGGAAATAACCCGTAGGCTCCGCCATAAATTGTACTTGCAGCCGCCGCACTGACCGGCATTTGATAAGCAAAAATCGCAACAAAAATTGCAATCGTTAGTCCTGTGAGAGCTGCAAAGTGAATACGGATTTTAAACACTGCGATCGAGCCCAGCAAAATAAAAATCGGAAGCGCAGCCAGAATAGTTGATAAAAAAGGACTGTTTAGCGGATCATAATTTTGTAACCACATTGTTTTCATATGTAATTTATAGTTGCTAAGCAGCTCCTGCATCAGAAATCCAAAGATTTCCGTACTAATTTAATAAATTTTATTAAGGTCTTTTCTGTGGCGGACAGTTGTACTATCCTCAACATGACTTTTTCTGCAATATCTGTTCAATCGTTTGTATGTCAGCAAGGGACATTGCGACAATAGCATTACAAAGCTCATTTAATTTTTTCTTCGACCGTCGAACGCCAAAAACAAATGAGAATGACAACTATGAAGTGATCATTACGGGTGCTGCCGGTATGTTAGCGAAGGCGTTTTGTTTGAGTATTTGCAAAATCAATAGTATCGAAAGTATCTGGTGCTGAAAAAAGACTATAAAGCTTTACAGAAAAAAGCTGCATTAAAACAAAAGATCGTTGAGTGTTGAAGATGCCCGTATAGTAAAAAAACTTATTCGCAAATGAGCAGCAGAAGAGTAACAGTTAAACAATCTGCAGTTGAAATTATTCGTCCAACATACATGCCGCGCTATTTTTATTGAGAAAGGTTATTTATAGATTTGTAATTACGTTATTATATTCTTCGTGAGAGCCGATCCAAAACCAAATCATAGTATCTTCTTGTAACGCCAAGAGCTCTGTAAGAAAGTCTGATTCGTACTGAATAAATCGGTTCTTTATCGTGAACCTGTTTAAAGTGCAAGCCCGGATGATTATTGTTTTGTTTCCATAGTTTGTAAGCCTGCCTTGCGCGTCGTTGCACATCAACAGGAAGTTTACTCATGGCCTTCCTGAATCTTTCTGTTATTTCGGATTTCACTTACCAATTTTCTCTTTTTGTTTTACCTGATTGATGCTCATTAAGAGCTTCCTTTGCTAATTGAGCAAGTTTATCCTGAGTGCTCTGCAAAGTGCTATCCCACTGAAGTTCATCTTCAAGCATCTTTGCAATTATTCTCTGTTCTTCATCATTCAACTGTTCAACTTTTTGAATAACTTTTTTCAGTTCAGTAATCATAATAATTATTTTCTTAAAACTAATCAATTTAAATTAAGTGAAAATTTCGAGTCAGTCATCGACGCCCTTATTGTTTCCAAAACCACAATATAAAAGCCCCGGTAAGAATACCAGGGCTTTTTTCAACCCTAAACCCTTAAAAAACTTTCGGTAAGATATAAATTTATTTGTCGCAGTTAAAAATTTTTATTCACACTTGTTAAGATCTTGCGATAACGGTTGGCTTATTCAACTGGTAACAACGAAGCGGTATGGCCTTGATGGTGGATAGCGCATCACTTTTTTGCGAAAGAATCAAGACTGAAAATAGTTTATCTTAGAAGCATTGGAATTTTTTCCATTTTTTAAAAAATTTCATGTTGTGAAACGAAATAAATTTTTGTCACTTATCAGTTTTGGTTTTATCGGTTCTTTGTTCTTCTCTGCAAAAGAAAAACAACCCGGAACCACAGTAACTGATTGTGATGATCCAATGACTCCACCGGTTCCGGAAGGCCCTTTTTATAAAGATGAAAAATTGAATCGCTTTGACATTACGGAAACAAAAAAAGGAACACCGGTCGAATATATATTTAAAGTGGAGGATGAACATTGTAAACCTGTCCCGGGAGCAATAGTTGATATCTGGCAATGTGATAATGTGGGTATCTATTCTGATTTTAAACGGGAGAATACGGTGAATGAGACCTGGTTAAGAGGTTATCAAATAACGGATAAAAATGGCATGTGCAGATTTAAATCAATATTCCCCGGCTGGTATGAAGGAAGAATTACGCACCTGCATGCAAAGGTGCACGTGAAAAATAAAACTGTTCTCACAACAAATTTCTTTTTTCCAAAAGAGACAGAGAATGAGATTTATCAAAACTATGCGTCATTGTATCCTAAAGGAATAAATCCAACTTCTCTTTCGCAGGATATCGAATTACGGGGTGATAAGGATACGAAAAGGCATGATACACTTTTGATGAAACTCAAAAAAGACGCAAAGGGAAATCTTTCTGCCTCTTATACTATCGCTGTATAGGTTTAAGAGATGATCTATAAAAGCAAAAAAACTTAAATGGGTGTAAGCTTTATAATTTCAGCGCCATTAAAGATGCGCGCCAGATTTACATCCCTCGATTTTTTCCAGTTATCTATATTAGTTTCTGAAACGATGCGCCAGAAGTTTTTTGATTTCAAATCCTGGTAATCTGCGGAATTTATAAAAATACCTAAAATAGCATTACGTGTTTTGAAATTGATACGAACTACATTCTTAGCAATATGCTCCGGCTCCAAAAATCTTTCTATTTGATCATTTGTCATGTATAAAATTTGCGCGAAGGTATGCTTTTCACCGCGTATTATAAAGTTTGAACGTAATCCTTATACTTCTCACCAATTCCCTGATTTCTTACGGTCTTGCAGAATGGAGCCAGTATCCCTGGGTTGACACATAGATGATCAGTTAAAGTGCTAATATCTTTTATTAAAACCGTCTCTGTTTCTGTAATTATTGTTCCCGCTTTTTTCCTCTGCCTTCTGAACAGATATTTTCTTTCCTTTAATTCCCGCACCATGAAGCGCCTCTATTGTTTGCAACGCTTCCAATTTATCAGGCATTTCTACAAAGCCAAATCCCTTGCTTTTTCCAGTTGCTCTGTCGGTAATAAGTTTTGCAGATATAACTTCACCATACAATTCAAACATTTCTTTCAGATCAATATCGTCAAAATCATTGGGGAAACCTGCAACAAAAAGTTTCATATCATAATATTTAGGGTAAAAGTAAGCAGATTCAAAATATCTTCCCGGTAATTATTAATAGCCGTCTAACTGTCAATACGGAATAACCTTGTTCTTCCTATGAGTTCTTAGCGTATTATAGTCTTTATGCGGTCTCCAGCATTTGCAAGCTTTCCTTTGCAGTCATTAATTGAGATTCGGCTTCCTTAATTCTACAAGGAGTATCAGTTTCAAACATCAAATTAAAAAGCCGCGACAATCAGGCCCGCTATCCGGGCTTATTAAAAAAAAACAAAACGCCACATAATGATTATTTAACATTTCACGTTTTGTATTGTCATTCAAGTTAAGATCAGGTACAACATTCATAAGGCACATTTATTCATTCCTGTAATTCCGCATAAAAGACCGAACTTCGCATATCACAATAAAATAAAATCAATGGGAAAATCTCAGGAAACATTTAACAAAAAGGAAAAGGAAAAAAACAGGTTAAAGAAGCGGCAGGATAAAGCGGAAAAGATGGAAGAACGTAAGGCTAATGCCAGGAAAGGAAAAACGCTGGAGGAAATGATGGCGTACATTGATGAGAATGGAAACATTTCTTCTACGCCGCCTGATCCACGGAAAAAGAAAATCTTTAAGCAGGAAGAAATAGAATTAGGTGTACCAAAACACGAAGACAGCAAAGAAGACGATTCAATAAGAACAGGAATAGTCACTTTCTTTAATGATACGAAAGGTTTTGGATTTATTAAGGATCTGCAGACACAAGAAAGTGTTTTTATTCACGTGAATCAATTATCAGAGGCAATAAGAGAAAATGATAAAGTAATTTTTGCAGTCGAAAGAGGGCCGAAAGGGCTTCAGGCTTTACATGTTA
>DATBFI010000536.1:0-3477 GCA_036558585.1 Chitinophagaceae bacterium | reverse complement strand
TTCAAAATTTACTAATGGGAACTGAGAAAAGAGGCTCTTTGAGGAAGAAGGGTTTAATATCAAAAATCACAAATAATTATTCCTAATATATAACTAATGTTGACATAATTCAAAAGCAAAAAGTTTATTACATCTGCGTGTTTAAATATTTTAGTTGTTATGATGGAAGTGAGCCATCTCGAAAATTAAATTAAAAATAAGGCTGTCCTTTTGGACAGCCTTAGATAATTCCGATAGCATATTGTTAAGTTACCAGCGGTTCTGCGGTTCGCGGCTTGCCTGGTAATTCGCACTTTTTTCTGCAATTTGAGTAAGCAAAGCATCTGCATCCTTTTCTTCGGTCAATGTTTGATGCATCAGATTTGCAACCTCATTATAACCTAATGTTTTTGCCAGTTGAATTAAACCTCCATAAGTCGCTATTTCATAATGCTCTGCTTTTTGCCCGGCAAATATCAAACCTACATCACGTTGTGCTGAGCCTTTTTCTGTTTCATCAATTATATCTGAACCCTCAGACACTATACCTGCCATAGCCGGACACCTCGTGGAGATTGCTTCTTCTCCAATTATGTTAAATACTTTCTCTAATCTTCTTACATGCTCTTTTGTTTGCTCACAGTGATTGCGAAATGCATTTTTTAATTCCGGTGATGTGGAAGCATCTTCCAGTTTGGGCAATGATTTTACCAATTTTTTTTCAGCCCAATAGATATCTTTTAGCTGGTCTACAAAAAACTCCTGCAAATTAGAATCAGCTGTTGTTGGGGCATCCATGGTGTTAGTCTTCATAATTATTGTTTTAATTATTAAAAAATATTTTCTGAAGTGTATATAATTGCGCCATAAATAATGCCATACCGGATTTTAATGAATGTGTTTTTTTTAATTGATGGTTAAAAAATTTTTTAATGGATTAAGATGATTTATTTTTTTCTACACACATAGAGTCTTTAAGATGTATACATACTCTCTTACAAGATTTTTTGAAAGTTGCAGAGGGCGAATGACTGTAAAAGTTGCTCTTTCTATTTCGATGGAAAATATCCATCTACTACATCCTTATATGTTTGCTTTACCATGTCCCATGCATCGCTGTCTCCTTTAAAGAGTGAGGAAAAAAACTTTTTAGTTTGATTAACGCTAATATGTGGCGGCAACATAGGAACAGCGGGATCTGTTACGGCTTCAACCAGCACGGGTTTCCGCATTTTCATCGCTTCATCAAAAGCAACGGGAACATGAGCGGGCTCTTCAACTTTTATTCCTTCGAGCCCCAGCATTTTTGCATATTCTGCGTACGGAAAATCAGGTACATCCTGGGATGCATCAAACTTTGGATCTCCCACCAGTGCACGTTGTTCCCAGCTTACCATATTAAGATCGTGATTATTTAAAACAAGGATCATCAGGCGCGGATCTTTCCAGTGTTTCCAGTATTTTGCGATCGTAATAAGACCGTTGATGCCAAGCATTTGCATAGCTCCATCCCCTATCAAACCAATTGGCATTCGATCCGGATACGCAAATTTTGCGGCAATTGTGTAGGGCATACCGGGACACATCGTGGCAAGGTTGCCTGAAAGTGAAGCCATCATGCCTCTGCGGATTTTTAGATCTCTTGCAAACCATGCAGCAGTTGAACCTGAATCTGCCGAAAGAATACAATTATCCGGCAAACGTTTCGAAAGTTCCCAAAAAACATATTGCGGATTAATAGGAGTTGCGCTATTGTGTGCCCGGGCATCCAATACTCTCCACCAGCGCGCCACCTCTTTTTCAATCTTTTCCTGCCAGCTTCTGTCTTCCTTTCTTTTTAAAAGTGGAATTAACTCATGCAATGTTTCTTTACTGTCGCCCTGCAAGTGAACATCCATTGGATAACGAATGCCGAGCATTCTTCCATCAAGATCAATCTGGACACCTTTTGCTTTTCCTTCTTTCGGAAGAAATTCAGAGTAAGGAAAACTGGAACCAATCATTAATAATGTATCACATTCGGTCATCATGTCCCAGCTTGGCTTTGTACCAAGCAAACCAATTGAACCTGTACAAAACGGAACATCATCAGGCACAACAGCTTTTCCAAGCAACGCTTTTGCAATACCGGCACCTAAAATTTCTGCCGTCTCAATTATTTCATCTGTTGCGTTCAATGCTCCCGCTCCGGCAAGGATCGCAATTTTTTTTCCTTCATTTAAAATTTCCGCTGCATACTGCAGATCTTTTTCGTGCGGGATTATCCTGGGCTCACTATAGCCCACACTTGAATGAATGGTGCCATGCATTCTTGCCGGCTCTTCATAATCAAGCTCCTGCACATCGTTTGGAAGTATCACACATGTCACTGTTCGTTCTGCTTTTGCAATGCGGATAGCACGATCAATTACATGTCTTGTTTGCGAAGGCTCAGTCACCATGTGCACAAATTCACACGCTACATCTTTAAACAAACTAATGAGATCAACTTCCTGCTGGTAACTGCCTCCCATTGCAGCTCTGGCCTGCTGCCCAACAATTGCAAGAACAGGTTGGTGATCCATTTTGGCATCATATAATCCATTGAGTAAATGTATGGCGCCGGGCCCCGAAGTTGCCATGCATACACCAATTTCCCCTGTAAACTTTGCATGACCGCAAGCCATAAAAGCAGCCATTTCTTCATGACGTACTTGTATGAAATCAAATTTTCCTTTTGTACGGCTAATGGAACCAATTAAACCATTTATGCCATCACCGGGATAACCAAAAATTCTTTCAATTCCCCATTCCATTAAACGGTTAATTGTGAAATCAGCTACTGTCTTTGCCATTGTTGTTAAATAAAAGATTAATCAAAATCAAAATAAGGATGCGAGGGTTTTCTTTATTTATACTTCTAAAGCATGTAGTATCTAAAAAGGCTCAAAAGTCTTGCCAGTAAAGAACAGTCGCAGCAAATAAAATTTTGTGAAAAAGAGGGTGTAAAGAAAAAACCACAGGTAGGAAAGTTTTTTCACAAGCACAATAGGTTAACTAGAAATAGTTTTGGTAATTATTGAATTGTATTGCTCCTGTCACCATTCCGACGAGGTGCAAAATTTGCATGCAATTTGATAAATTCAGAGTGGAATTAATTATCATGAAATGTTTAATTGTTTTTACAGCATTAATTATCTTTCTCGTGATTGCCTGTAATACACAAACAAAAAAAAATCCTCAAGCTACAGCAACAGACAGTCTCATTAACAGCCCCGCAAAAGTTGCTGATTCACCTTATGTGAGAGGTGCAAAGCTGATCTCAGCAAATGACTGCTTAACATGTCACAAGCTGAACAAAAAAAGTGTTGGTCCTTCATATTATACTATTTCGGAAAAATATCCTTTTGACAGTGGAGTTGTTGAAAATCTTGCTTACAGTATTATTCACGGCAGCAAAGGACTGTACGGTTCAAAAGAAATGACTCCGCACCCTAATATTACATACATTGATGCAAA
>DATBFI010000535.1:0-2519 GCA_036558585.1 Chitinophagaceae bacterium | reverse complement strand
CTTCCGGATGAAATTGCGTGCCAATAAAATAATCATTGAAACGTATTGCCATGATGGCCCTTTCATAAGGCACGTGTAAACGTTCTTTTTCTATAGCCAGAATGCTTGCACCCATCTCTTTAATACGGTCATGATCCGGGTCTATAACCTGGTAATCACGACTATCAACAGCATAGAAAGGATTACGCAGACCTTCAAAAACAATTTCACTAAAACCTGCGGGCATCAGGTGCACAGGAAAAATACCGAAAGAAGTAGACCTGCGTTTGCATACGTTTGCAACTTTATAATAACGACATGCCAACTGAAAACTATGGCAAATAAAGAATACGTGTTTTTTAGGAAAATGATCAACATTATCGTTCCATTCCTCAACCCGTTGAATCCAGTCGCAAAATTTTGTATCCCATTCAAGCCCTTCGCTTTCCAGCGGTGAGCCAGGGCCACCGCTGGAAATATAAATATCGTATGAAAGATCGGGCAACTCGCATTTTTGCCTTACATCAAATTCATGTAACTCTACATTGTGGGTATTTTCAATTCCCCATTGATGAATGATCTCACGAATACAACGCATACCCTGGTTGGCCGCTCCTTCATATAAATCCAATATCGCAATACGCACTTTCATTTTATGCCTGTTCATAAACAAGCAAAATTACGATTTTTATAAAACTCCTTCCTGTACTGCTTTTGGGAAGATGTGAATGTGGATAACATTTAATAAGATACTAAGCTTTTTTTAATTGTCTTTTCTACTATTATAATCACTGCACGATCCTTTATAATTTTGATTCACAGCCAGGCGTGCTTTTATCGCTGCTTATTTCCTTTGAAAACATGAATGTTAATGCCAATGGGGCAATCTCATAATAAGTTATGCGCATAATTAAATGATCCATTACAAGAAAGATCACTACCAACGCCAGCAAAAGACGGTCATATTTTTTTGTAAAGAATCCCGCGATAAATGATAGTTCCAGCAAAGTAGCTGACAAGTAAAGTAAATATGAAAGTGGCTGTCTTTGAATCAGCCAAAGAAAAAAATTCGATTGCCAGTAGCCAGGGGCACTTGTAAGCAATTCTTTATGCTGGTAAAGTAATACTCCACTCATTTGTGAGATATTAAAAAGTCCTCCCTGCGCCAGTTTCCATATGGCTGCGGACACAAAAAAGAAGAGAAAAAAATACCGAAGCCCCTCAAAAAGAAGGATGAATGTTTTTTTATCCTCCGGGATAAATAGCACTGGGAAAAATAGCCACGCAATATGCCCTTCTATAGAGTTGGAGGGGTATAAAGTATAACACTGCACATAAACCCAGTTTATCAACAACATCATAATTGCAACCGCGGACGCCAATTTTGAAACACGTTTGTATATAAATAAATAGAGGAGCGGCATACAATAAAATAATGCATCAAATAAAATCCATCCCCCGGCATTATTTAACAGCCATTGATGTATTCCTGTTTGCATAAATAACCATGTTACCAAATCTTTTCTTGTATAAAAGAATGCCGGCTGAATTTGATAAAGCAATAAGCCATTTATCCATTTATACAACATCAATGCATAAAAAACAGCGCAGTAGTATACAATGATTTTATATTTAAAATCGCGTTTCAGAATTATTTGTTCTAATGAATGATGTGCCGTTGAAATAATACCTGGTGAAAACAATACTCACAGAATTAATATTCCTGCCTAATAAAGATTGAACGTGCTGATGGTACCATCGTTTAAATTCCTGCTCTGTAATGTGGTTTACAAATTTTGAAGAATCAGTAAATGGAAGCAACCGGTGAATATCTTGTTGCCATTGAGAAAGATTCCATTGCTGCTGAGTATAAAATTCAGTCACAGGGAATGTAATATTGTCCCATTGCTGAGGTGAGAAATCCTTCGCCTGCAATTGTTTGCCATCAGCAAAAATTTCAGGAACGGTATAAAAATGTAAAGGCCTGATCTGCTCTGAATACATGCCATAACTATAGACAGGAGAAATAGCAATATCCTGTCGTATATTATTAATAAGTTGAGCAAGCGCAAATAAAACAATGATTATAAAAAGGAGTTTGTTATGCTGGTATAGTTTTTCGAGGTACATAGAATTACTACATACAATTATTTCAAGCGATATTGTGTAATTGCATTACTGTATAGTTTCTTTTCGTATTTACTTCTGTTCTTCAATTACAATTGTTTTCGCAAGCATGTCACCTACTCTTTGTTTTTTGTCATTATTATTCGTCACAATTATAAATACAATAAATGCAAAAGGAGCAAAATCAATAAGATCACAAAGATGGCGAAGAAAGGATTGTTTTAAATCAATATCATTTCCATTTAATGAAACCACTTTTATATCAAAAAGCGATTTGCTCAGTGTTTGCCCGGAAATGATCTCAGGTATTACAAAATAACTCCAGATACAAAGAAATAAAAAAAAGGAAGGCAGGCCTGATAATACAAATTTTACATGTCCTGAGGCATCTTCCTGTTTATTGCCAAATATTA
>DATBFI010000534.1:0-5890 GCA_036558585.1 Chitinophagaceae bacterium | reverse complement strand
GTTCGGACCAGAATGACACAAGGAAGATGATACAATACAAAAAGCCGGGACAAAAAAGTTTTTATTGCAGAAACAAAACAGGTTATAAATAAAACTACAAATGGAAATACTTGAATTAGCTGCAACAGGACATGATGAAGCTCGTCAGGGCGAAGCATTTGCTCCTTATAAAAATGATCCCGATAAGTATCATAAGAAATTCTACATAGAAAGCTACGGCTGTCAAATGAACTTCAGTGATAGCGAAATAGTTGCTGCGATCTTAAATAATGAAGGCTTTGGTGCTACGCGTGATTACCAGGATGCCGATCTGGTTTTATTAAACACCTGCTCTATTCGTGAAAAAGCGGAACAAACTGTACGCAAACGGTTAACAGAATTTAGAAAAATAAAAGAAGCAAGACCGGGAATGCTGATTGGCGTGCTCGGGTGTATGGCAGAACGATTAAAATCAAAATTGCTTGAGGAAGAAAAACTGGTTGATATTGTTGCAGGTCCTGATGCATATCGCAGCTTGCCTGGTCTTATAGAAGAAGCAGGAACCGGTCAGAAAGCTGTCAATGTTTTATTAAGCAGGGAAGAAACCTATGCAGATATTTCACCCGTTCGTCTTGATAGCAATGGGGTTACAGCTTTTATTTCTATCATGCGGGGCTGCAATAATATGTGCAGCTTTTGCGTGGTGCCTTTTACTCGTGGCCGTGAGCGCAGCCGTAGCGCGTATTCTATTGTTGCCGAAGCTGAAGATCTATTTGGTAAAGGATTCAGGGAAGTAACTCTTCTTGGTCAGAATGTAGATAGTTATTACTGGTTTGATGAGACCTCCTCTGTTGGGGGAACTACGGAGGGAGTTGCAGTAACATTTGCAGGGCTGCTTGAAAAGGTCGCATTGGTGAATCCCCGATTAAGGGTGCGTTTCAGTACTTCCCATCCAAAAGATATTACCGGGGAAGTGCTGTACATCATGAAGAAGTATGATAACATCTGCAAGTATATTCATTTGCCTGTTCAAAGCGGAAGTACACGCATCCTGCAACTGATGAACAGAACCTATACGCGGGAATGGTATATGGCGAAAGTAAACCAGATAAAGCAAGTGATCCCTGATTGCGGGATCAGTTCTGACATAATCGCGGGTTTTTGTACTGAAAACGAAGAAGATCACGAGGATACATTAAGCATTATGGAATACAGTAAATATGACATGAGCTATATGTTTATTTACAGTGAGCGACCCGGCACATTAGCAGCGCGTCGCTATAAAGATGATATTACTGAAGAAGTGAAGAAAAGAAGATTGCAGGAAATCGTAGAAATACAGGGAAGATTATCGCGTGAAAGTAACCAGCGTGATATTGGCAAGACCTTTAAGGTATTGATTGAAGGCGATAGTAAACGTAGTGCTGATGATTGGATGGGAAGAAACACACAAAACAAAGTGATTGTTTTTCCCAAGAAAAATTATGAGTGCAGGAAAGGTGATTATGTTTGGGTTAAAGTGAGTGATTGCACACAGGCGACATTGCTGGGAGAAATGGTCAGTAGTCCCGGGACCATTTATTGATTCGATTGTAAACTGTCGGTAGTGGACGGCCGGCAAAGGCTAATTACAGACATGGATATACAAAGTATTAAAAGCAGGTTTGGCATCATAGGAAATTCACCGGCACTCAATCATGCATTGGATGTGGCCATACAGGTGTCATCAACAGATTTGAGTGTTTTAATAGCTGGTGAAAGCGGCGTAGGTAAAGAAATTTTTTCTCATATCATTCATGCTTTATCTGCACGAAAACACAATCCCTTTATTGCAGTTAATTGTGGCGCTATCCCGGAAGGGACAATAGATTCAGAATTATTTGGTCATGAGAAAGGGGCATTTACCGGCGCTGTTGACAGCCGCAAAGGTTATTTTGAAACCGTAAACGGGGGAACTATCTTTTTAGATGAGATCGGTGAAATGCCACTGGGTACACAGGCAAGATTACTGCGCATGCTTGAAACAGGCGAATTTATTCGCGTAGGTTCATCAAAAGTTCAAAAAACAGATGTTCGTGTTATTGCGGCAACCAATCGCGATCTGCTTGAATTAACACAATCAGGCCGGTTTCGCCAGGATCTTTATTATCGTTTGAGCACTGTGCCGATACGTGTTCCTGCACTAAGAGACAGGCCTGAAGATATTCCTTTATTGTTTAGAAAATTTGTGGTTGATTTTGCAGAGCGGTATAAAACTCATCCGGTTCAGTTAGACGAGGAAGCAAAAAACCTGTTAATTAGCTATCCGTGGCCCGGTAATGTTCGCGAATTGAAGAATATTGCAGAGCAAATGTCGGTATTAAGCAGTGACACTATTGTTACTGCGGACGAACTTAGAAAATTTTTGCCGGAGAAAAATTTTTACCGTTTACCTGTGCTTGCCGAAAAACAACATATATCCGGTGACTTTGCAAATGAAAGGGAGATACTGTACAAGTTATTCTTTGACATGAGAAAAGATGTAACAGAACTAAAGAAGATGTTTTTAGAAATATTACAAAACCCTGAGTTGTCCGGGTCTGCCATAAATTATGCAAAGGAATCACTGAATGATTACAATGTAAACGGTGAACAAAAACAAATTGCACCACCTGCTGTTTATGTGCAACCGGGAAGTACAGGGGTACAACCCATGATACTTCCACACGAAAATGAAATACATCATCATGAGGAGATAGAGGAATCATTAAACATCATGGATAAGGAAAAAGAACTTATAGTTAAAGCATTAAAAAAACACAGGGGTAAAAGAAAAGATGCAGCCTCGGATCTTGGAATCAGCGAAAGAACATTATACAGAAAGTTGAAAGAATATGATATTAATGAATAACAACAAATTTCTGGTTTCAGGTCTCAGGTTTCAGGGAATATCTGTGGGCAGACATTCATCTGCTACTTGCAACCTGCAACCTGCAACCTGGTCCCTGACGCTTGTTTCTTGTCTCTTGTTTATTACAATCTTTTTCTCCTCCTGTGGGGTTTACACGTTTAAAGATGTTTCCATACCTCCTGAAGTAAAAACGGTAAAAATAAATTTTATCGAAAACAGGGCAGGTTATAAGAACCCGCAGTTAAGTCCCCGCATTACTGATCAGTTGCAACAAAAAATATCTAATCAAACAAGGCTTACACGTACAAACAGTGATGATGCGCATTACCAGATAAGTGGTTACATCAGCAGTTATACTGTAAGTACGTCAGGCATCAGCAGCCAGCAGGCTTCTACAAACAGGTTAACAGTTGGTGTACACATAGCATTACTTAATACATTAAAGAATGAAACGAAGGAATATGACATCAGCAGAGACTTCGAGTTCTCAGCGGGCCTTACTTTTACTCAGGCTGAGGCACAACTAATGGATGACATTGTAAAAAATGTTACTGACGAAATTTTTAACCGTATCTTCTCTAACTGGTAGCAGAATTGTATTTTCACCGCATGAATACGAATGGAAAAAATATTGTTAACGAGGTTGCGGTTTTATTATCACTCCAGGATAAAACGAAGGAAGAATTGCAAGCTATTGTTCAGCGCTATCCCTATTTTGCACTTGCCCGGTTTTTGCTTAATAAGAAAATAAAAGATGAGCATGATCCCAGTGCAGAGACCCAAATGCAGAAGACTGCACTTTATTTTTCTAACCCGCTTTGGTTTGAATATTTAACAACCGATAGTTACGTTGCCCCTGGTAATTCTTCAAATGAAAGCTCACATTCTGTTGAGCAAAAAGTTGAAGAATTTTCTGAAAAAGATAATCTCACTGAAGCAAAGAATGTTTCAAATGAGATCGATCAATCAACTGCTGAACAGGAGGAAGAAGCGGGATCCGGGAATGAAGAAGAAACTGTTGACACAAGCGATGAGGAGCACGAAAAAATATCGAAACTAATAGAACAATACATATCAGAATTCAAAAGACCGATAGATGACAATGGCGAAATTCCTATCGAAGCAAAAGTATATCATGCAATAGATTACTTCGCTTCACAAGGGATAAAGTTGGAGCCGGGTCAAATAAGGCATGATATGTTTGGTGTTAAAGTGAAAAAATTTACAGACTGGCTAAAACAAATAAAACAGGTAAATCAAAATCCAACTGATTTGGGAACAGATCCGGAAACAGAACACTTAATTGAAAAAATTGCTCAAACCTCTAATGAAGCAAAAGACATTGTAACAGAAACAATGGCAGAAGTACTTTTAAAACAAGGCAAAACCGAAAAAGCCATTCAGCTTTATAACAAATTAAGTTTTTTGGATCCGTCAAAATCCACTTATTTTGCAGCGAAAATTAATGAATTAAAAGATTCTCAATGACTATTGTTTTTCTCATTCTTATCGTTTTGGCATGCGGGCTATTAGGCATTATTGTACTTATTCAAAATCCCAAAGGTGGTGGACTATCCGGAACATTTGGTGGCTTTGGCAACCAGATCATGGGAGTAAAACAAACAACCGATGTGCTTGAAAAAGGCACATGGCTTTTTGCAGGTATTGTAGCACTTTTATGCATCATATCAAGTTTGTTCTTTACCGGTTCAGCAAAGGGCCCGGGCTCTGATGTGATACAAAATCTAAATACAAGTGGCAGCAATACGGCTCCGCTTACAACGCCCGGTCAAACACAAAATCCTAATACTGTAACACTTCCTGATACCGGCAAAAAATAATTTCATTAAATAATTTTATAACCCGCCCGTGTTCCCGAGCGGGTTTTTTATTTTTGCTCTCTTTGTTTAATATGTGTATTCAGGAGGTGTGATGCCCTTACAACGCAGGTAAAGAACAGCCTGCCCGCGATGGTGCGTAATATGGTCAAGCGTAGCATTAAATCCAAGCATGGCCTTATCATTGAGTTGCAAATTGCAGATCGTACCTTTCAGCGATTCATACGCCTTGTCAAGATTTGCAATGATTTCCATTTTTTCACCTTTTACAGCGGGTGGCTCCCATGCTGTCTCTGTTGCCTTAATATAATTCTCATTCCACCAATCAATACCATACGCAATATGATGCAGTAATTCCCTGAAATCCCACACCGCATCTGTTGGTTTGAAATTGTATAAATTGCCCGGCATCTTGTCAGCAACACCCAATGTATACTTCCTTGAGTTTTCGAGCGTGCTTAATAATTGCTCTTTCATATAATAAATTTTATGGAGGCAAAACTATAAGCCTGCTAATTGAAAGACTTAAGAAATCTTGCTCTTTTCTCAATCTTTCAAAAGAAAAATAGTCAATATAAAAATTATGCTGGAAGTAGCTACCAAACGGAGAAATTATACATACTGAATCTTATTATCTACTTCAGGCAAGTCTTTTTCTGTTCTGAATTTAGAGGGAGAACATTTGTATCTCTGGTGAAATGCTGCAGTAAAATATTCAATGCTATTAAATCCCGAAGAAAAGGCTACATCAGCAACCGACATGGTTGTATTACGCAAAAGAATTTCCGCATTTTTTAACCGAATAGATTGCAGAAATTGATAGGGAGAAAAGTAAGTGAAAGTTTTAAATATGCGGCTAAAATGAAAAGGACTGACATAACAATATGCCGCAATTTCCATCAGCGAAATATCATTGGTGAAATTTTCAGTAATATATTCTTTAGCTCTCTCAATGGTTAAAAGATGATTCTTTTTTAGTCGTGAATTAATTTTCCTGTTAGGAAGATAATCAGTAACAGAACCAAGCGCTTTACCTATTATTTCCAGGATAAGATTATCAATTTGCAGTTTACTTCCCGAATGGTTTTGTAATAATTGTAAAATAAAAAAGTGAAGAAACTCTGTTTCTGTATTTGCCTGAATCAGCGTGGAATGCAGATCATTATCACGGAAAAATTTTGAA
>DATBFI010000533.1:0-13435 GCA_036558585.1 Chitinophagaceae bacterium | reverse complement strand
GATATCTTCTTTCCTTTTCCAAAGAAAGCGCTTTCATTTCTTCATCAGTAAAATAGTTTTTGCCAAATATACGTTGCAGCACTTCCTCATTTTTTCCATACATCTGTTTCTTCACTTCCTCCATACTCAAGCCTGCCTGTAATTCATCATTCAGAATTTCATACCATGCTTTTGCATGATACTGCATATCATCAATCATTGTTCCATTCAAATCCAGAATAAAAGCTTTGGGTTCTGCGATCATTGAAATATTTTTTTAATTAGCAATCAGGGATTAGTTATTTTCCCTTTTGCGAGAGACGCTGAAGCACTAAGTTTATCTTCAGATTTAAAATTATATAAATTCAATGCCAGAAATGTTTAGTTGTTGAAGTAAATAAAGAATGATATGCTCAGGCATCGGAAAACACCATGTGCGATTACTACTATTGTCAATGCTCATAATTTTTTTAAACAAAAAAATAATTGTTACTTAGACAATAATTGTTGATTACTGAGAAACCGTTCATCCTAACCAACAGGGCTTGCAACTTTAGTTACATAACTATACAATATATACTCGATGTAGATGAGTAAATACCAACATATACAACAAGCTGCTTATGACGCCAACATGCAACTGCCAAAACTTGGACTGGTGGTGTTCACATTTGGTAATGTAAGTGCGGCGGACAGGGAACTTGGTGTGTTTGCTATTAAGCCGAGTGGTGTTCCTTACGATGAGCTTTCACCAGACAAAATGGTGATCATTGATTTCGATGGAAAACTTGTGGAAGGCAGCCTTCGTCCTTCTTCAGACACATTAACCCATGCTGTTTTATATAAAAGCTGGAATATTGGCGGCATCGCACATACACATTCTACATACGCCACTGCATGGGCGCAGGCGTTGCGCGATATTCCCATTTATGGTACAACACATGCCGATCACAACACTATTGATATTCCCTGTGCACCGCCTATGCATGATAAAATGATTGAGGGCAACTATGAATATGAAACAGGTTACCAGATAATCAATTGCTTTGCAGAAAGAAAATTAGATCACGGGGAAGTAGAGATGGTACTTATAGGTAATCATGCACCATTTACATGGGGCAAAACAGCTGATAAAGCAGTCTACAACTGCGCTGTTTTAGAAACAATAGCAAAGATGGCTTACTTAACCGAACAGATAAAAGCAGATGCACCAAGGCTTAAAGAATCATTGATAAAAAAACATTACGAGCGAAAGCACGGGCCGAATTCTTATTATGGGCAATGATTTTTGCGACAGGCGATTGAATAAACATAAGACCATTTTGTAGGGTGCGCCCGCCTCAGGCGTGGTCACCCTCCTCCAAAGGGGTTCTATGGACACTTCTGTTCATATCTTTACTCAACATTGAAACACCAATAATAAGATTGCATCTATGAAAAAGATTTTCCTGTTTGTTATCTCCTGTTTTATTTTCCTGCTTGCATCCGCTCAATTATCGAAGGCCCCCGCATACCCGTTAATCACACATGATCCTTATTTCAGCATCTGGTCATGTACAGATACACTTAATGCATCCATCACAAAACACTGGACAGGTACAAATCAATCGTTAATTGGTTTACTAAAAGTGGATGGTAAAACATATCGTTTTCTTGGAAAAGAAGATGTGCCAATGGTAACTGTTATTCAAACCGGGGAAGAAAAACCATATGTATGTAAATATACCGAAACAGATCCCGGGGAAGGATGGACAAATGAAAATTACAATGACAGTAAATGGAAAACCGGAACGGCACCCTTTGGAAATTTCGAAGGTCAATCAAAAACCATGTGGACAACAGAAAATATTTGGGCGAGAAGAGAATTCGATCTGAAGGATATTAATTTTAATAAACTATTTATAAAGCTCCGGCATGATGATGATGTTGAGGTTTATATAAATGGAGTAAAAGTTTACAATTGCAAAGATTGCTGGTTAGGTAAGTATGTAAACTATCCGGTTCCTGATTCTGTAAAAACAAAATTAAAAAAAGGAAAAAATGTACTTGCCATGCACTGCATCAATCCCAGAGGTAATTCATGGCTTGATGCCGGAATTGAAAATGAACCGGTAATAAAAAAACCGCCCATTACGCCGGCAGCACAAAAAGATGTCACCATTACGGCCACGCAAACGACTTATCAATTTACTTGTGGCGCAACAGATCTGTCGGTCACTTTCACTTCCCCCCTTTTAATGAATGATCTTTCGCTTTTATCAAGACCTGTTTCTTATATCAGCTTCACAGTACAGAGCAACGACAACAAACAACATGATGCGTTGCTTTATTTTGGCGCATCAACAGATGTTGCGGTTAACGACCCGGTACAGGAAGTAACAACTACTGCTTACACTTCAGGAGGACTCTCAATTTTAAAAGCAGGAACAAAAGAGCAACCAATACTAAAGAAAAAAGGAGATGACGTAAGAATTGACTGGGGTTATATGTATGTTGCCGTGCCGCAAAATGAACATCCTTTGCAAACCATTTCCGGAACAGATCCTGTGTTCAATAAATTTGTTTCACAAAGTAGTACAACAACTACAAATCTCTCAGAAGGGAAGCATTTAATGCTCAATACCATTTTGCCTTTGGAAAAAGTAAGTAACGAGCCAACAGAAAAAAATGTTTTACTTGGTTACGATGATCTTTATTCTGTACAATTTTTCCACGAGAATTTAAAAGCCTGGTGGAAGCAGGATACTTCTGTAACTATTGAAAGTGAATTGTCCAAAGCTGCTGCCGGCTATAATAAAATAATTGCTCAATGCAAAACATTCGATTCGGTAATGTACAACGATGCAATAAAAGCCGGTGGCGAAACTTATGCGAAGCTGTGTGTAGCTGCATATCGCCAATCGGTGGCGGCACATAAATTGACCAAGAGTCCGCAAGGCGATATTTTGTTTTTATCAAAAGAAAATTTCAGCAATGGTTCTATTAATACGGTAGATGTTACTTATCCTTCAGCGCCATTATTTCTTTTATATAATCCCGATCTTCTCAAAGGAATGCTAAATGGAATTTTTTATTTCAGCGAAAGTGGTAAATGGACAAAGCCCTTTGCTGCACACGATCTGGGAACTTACCCGATCGCAAATGGTCAAACCTATCCTGAAGATATGCCTGTTGAAGAATGTGGCAACATGATTATTTTAACTGCAGCAATATGCAGAGCAGAAGATAATGCTGAGTATGTAAAAAAACATTGGAAAACCTTAACTACATGGGCTGAATATTTGAGCAAAGAAGGTCTTGATCCTGCAAACCAATTGTGTACTGATGATTTTGCGGGGCATCTTGCCAGGAATGCCAATCTTTCGATCAAAGCGATCGTTGCATTAGGCGCCTATGGTAAGCTTGCCGATCAAGTTGGTGATACAGCAATTGCAGAAAAATACCAGGCGCTTGCAAAACAATATGCGCAACAATGGATGCAATTAGCTGATGCCGGAGATCATTATGCGCTCACATTCGATAATAAAAATACATGGAGCCAGAAATATAATCTTGTTTGGGATAAATTGCTTGCACTGAATTTATTTCCACAGCAAGTGTATGATAAGGAAGTGAAATATTATCTCACCAAACAAAATACTTTTGGCTTACCGCTTGACAGCAGAAAAACTTACACAAAGTCAGACTGGATAATTTGGACAGCAACATTAGCAAGTACTCAAAATGATTTTGAGGCATTAATTAAACCTGTTTATAAATATGTAACCGAAACGCCAACACGTGTTCCTTTGAGCGACTGGCATGAAACAACCGATGGAAAGCAGGTCGGTTTCCAGGCAAGAAGCGTAGTAGGCGGATATTTTATTAAAATGCTCGAATGGAAATGGATGCAGTAAAGGGTTTATCGTCCCTGTATCAAAAAAGTATAGGCAATTTGATGCTAAAAAGTAAATTCATTTATTAAAAAGTAAATTCAAAACTTTTAAAAAAGTATTATGGATTATACAGCACTGCAAGCCGTTATGAGTCTTATCCTTTTCGGGCTTATTATTGGAGGAGTGATTTTGTTCATTATCGATTCAGGAAGACAAGCCAGAAAGAAACTACAATATATGGAGGCTCAAATAAGATTATTAATGCAAATTGCTGCAGCAAATGGCGTTAATCATGATAAAATTGCGGAGATAGTAGCAGGCACTGAATTACCTGAATTTAAGAACAGAAAATAGAACATAATATTTTAAAAAAACAGTATCGAAAAAAATTTAGACGATCACAAATGTGTCATATGAAAAAAATAATCTTACCACTCTGTTTGCTTTTTGCAACAGTCGCATTTGCACAGAATAAGGATTACCCGATCAGGGTAGTACCTTTTACACAGGTTATATTGACCGATAACTTCTGGTTGCCAAGAATAAAAGTAAATGCATCTGTTACAATACCTGCATCGTTTGAAAGATGTGAAAGCACAGGACGTGTAAAAAATTTTGTAATGGCTGCAGAACGAAAAGGAAAATTTTGTACCATCTATCCTTTCGATGATACAGACATCTACAAAACAATCGAAGGAGCATCTTACTCATTGAGTCTCTTTCCGGATGCGGCTTTGAAGGCCTATATCGATTCGCTGATCACCATTATTGGTAAAGCCCAGGAACCGGATGGGTACCTGTACACGGCAAGAACCATTAATCCTAATGATGTACATCCATGGTCTGGTAAAGAGAGATGGGAAAAGGAAAGAGAATTAAGCCATGAGTTGTACAATGCGGGTCATTTGTATGAAGCAGCAGCAGCGCATTACCTGGCAACAAACGAAAAAAATTTATTGAATATCGCATTAAAGAACGCTGATCTTGTTTGCTCTGTGTTTGGTCCCGCGCCTGATCAGAAAAAAGTTGCTCCGGGTCATGAAGTAGTTGAAATGGGTTTGGTGAAATTGTACCGGATCACTGGCAACACGAAATACCTGAACACTGCAAAATTTTTTATTGAGCAGAGAGGTCACTACACCGGCTACGATTCAACAAGCAAAGATGAATGGAAGAATGGCAAGTACTGGCAGGATGATAAACCGGTTGCAGAACAGGATGAAGCCGAAGGCCATGCAGTACGTGCAGGTTATTTGTATTCTGCAATGGCAGATGTAGCAGCCCTCACAGGTGATGAACAACTTCTAAATGCGATTGATAAAATTTGGGAAAATGAAGTAAGCAAAAAAATTTATGTACAGGGCAGTGTTGGCGCCGTAGGTGATGGTGAACGTTTTGGGGAAAATTATGAATTACCAAACGCAACAGCGTATAACGAAACATGTGCAGCCATTGCAAATGTATTTTTTAATGAACGCATGTTTCTGCTGCACGGTGATTCAAAATATATTGACGTACTCGAGAAAACTTTATACAACGGTTTGATATCTGGTGTTGGAATGGATGGAAAATCTTTTTTCTATACAAATGCAATGCAGATAAAAAATAGTTTTCAGCATCCTGACATGGAAGCAACACGTTCCGGTTGGTTCCCATGCTCGTGTTGTCCGACAAATGTTGTGCGATTGATCCCTTCTGTTCCGGGTTATGTATATGCGCAAAAAGACAACAATGTGTATGTAAATCTTTTTATCAGCGGGCATACGATTTTAAATATCAGCAACAAGCCGGTAGAAATTGTGCAACAAAATAATTACCCATGGGATGGCAAACTAACTTTCAATATTACTCCGAAAACTGAAACTGCATTTAATTTGCTGGTACGCATTCCGGGCTGGGCTCAGAACAAAGCAATACCTTCTGATTTATATCAGTTTGCAGGTACTTCTGACAAAAAAGCTGAAATAAAAATAAATGGCCAGCCGGTTGAGTATGCAATACAGAATGGCTATGCAGTGTTAAATAAAACGTGGAAGAAAGGCGATGTAGTTGAAGTGGATCTTCCCATGGAGGTGCGCAGGGTTGTTGCAAACGAAAAGGTGAAAGATGATATTGGTAAAGTGGCATTGCAACGCGGCCCAATTATTTATTGTGCCGAATGGGCTGATAATAATGGTAAAGCAAGTAATATGATCATTCCAAACAATGCACCATTTACAACAGAGTTTAAACCCGATCTTCTGAATGGAGTTGAAGTAATAAAAAGCAATGTACCTGCAGTTATTGTAAATAATGATGGGAAGAGTGTATCAACCATTAGTCAATCATTCACTGCTATTCCTTATTATGCATGGGCACACAGGGGTAAAGGCGAAATGATGATCTGGTTTCCAACAAAAATCCAGGATATTGATTTAGTTGCAAAAGAATAATTTGTGTTTATCGTTTATTGTTG
The DNA here is from genome assembly GCA_036558585.1 of Chitinophagaceae bacterium. Taxonomy (GTDB): domain Bacteria; phylum Bacteroidota; class Bacteroidia; order Chitinophagales; family Chitinophagaceae; genus DATBFI01. The sequence goes on along the minus strand of DATBFI010000533.1, from coordinate 7,126 downwards.
GATAGTTTATTGTTGCTGCCATGAAAGGGGAACTTTGAGCTGATCCCGGTTGACCGGGAAACAGGCGATGCCATAAGTTTCAAAAGATTGTAACAAAAAAATTAGAAATTAATAGTCCGCTAATTCGTTCATAGGAAGACTACTCATGATTTTAAAAATTCATGAGTCAAAAATTAGCATACCTTTTTATTGCAAAATAGAAAAGGAAACATTAATTTTCTGAGCAAATAAATCCATATCATGCCAAAACACGATTTTGAAGTTTTTCCATTTGATGCCTATGATGGTTTCAACTGTAATTTATGGAGACTGAAAAATGACGGACCAATGCCGCAAGGTCCTGTGTTATTGGTTCATGGTGCAGGAGTAAGAAGCAATATTTTTAATGCCCCGAACGATAAAAATCTTATTGATGCTTTGGCAGAAGCCGGTTATGATGTATGGCTGGAAAACTGGCGTGCAAGTATTGAATGCAAACCTAATGAATGGGATCTTGATATCGTTGCAGAAAATGATCATCCAGCCGCTGTAAACGAAGTATGCCGTATCACCGGTGCTTCTTCATTAAAGGCCATTATTCATTGCCAGGGTTCAACAAGTTTTATGATATCTGCACTAAAGGGTCTTGTGCCCCAGGTAAATAAAATTGTTTCCAATGCAGTTTCATTACATCCTGTAATACCGGATTTTTCAGAATTCAAACTCAATTATGTTTTGCCTGTCCTTAAACCTGTTACTAAATATCTCAATCCTCACTGGGGTGATGATGCTCCCGATCTCAAATCAAAAATTTTTCGCTCCCTTGTAAAACTAACTCACTGGGAACACGATACTACAGTAGGCAAATTTGTAAGCTTTACTTATGGAGCCGGTTGCCCTGCATTATGGGAATTAAACAATCTTACTGACACAACAAAAGAGTGGATAAGAAATGAATTCGGCAATGTGCCCCTGACATTTTTTAATCATATCAAAAAATGTGTAAAGGCTGGTTCACTTGTTTCTGCAAATGGTTCTGTAAATTATGCAGAGTCCAAACCGAAGACAGAGGCACGTTTTGCTTTTTTTGCAGGTAAGCTGAATAAATGTTTTCGTAGCCAGAGCCAGGTGAACACATACAATTATTTTAATTCATTAAGGGGCGATTATCACGCGCTGCACGTATATGAAACATATAGCCACCTTGATATTTTTTTTGGAAAAAATGCATACGATGATATTTTTCCAACAATGATCCGGGAATTAAACAACTGAAATACTTTACTATGGGAATACCAAAACGAATAAAGAACTACACAGGCCGTTTTGCACTGGTAGATGGCATTCCATTTACTATGCCTGTGCAGTGCAGGCACTCTCCTGCTTTGATGGCGGGATTCTTTTGTGATTATAATAAAGCAAAAGAACTGCTTCCGGGTAATCAGCTTCATCCTTTTAAATACATCAATGGCAAGGCTGTATTTATGGTAACTGTGATCGATTATATAGATACAACAATCGGGAAATATATTGAGTATAGTATGGCACTTGCATGTACCCGTGGAGCAAAACCGGGGCCTGCAATGCTTCCGGCTTTATTTATGAAATCATACCATACCGGACAATTTATTTTGGATCTGCCGGTGAGTTCCGAAATATCTGTAAAAGGCGGAAAAGGAATATGGGGTATGCCTAAACATAAAGCCAATCTCGATTTTATAATAGGTGATAGTATTGTATCTGCACAATATGAAAAGGACGGGCAATTTGCTTTTCGTATTGAAATTGACAAACCCAAAAAATGTAATTTTCCCATTAATGTAGGAGCCACAAATTATTCGCATTTCCGCAACATGTTAATGGCTTCCTATATTCATTTTAATTCAAAAGCCGGTATTCGTTTTGGAAAAAAAGCAACAGGACGTTTATACATTGGTGATCACCCGCGCACAAAATTTATGCGTGATTTGGAAATAACAAGTAAGCCCTTCTTTACCCTATTCATGCCTGAGGCCAATGGAATCCTTGATGATTATTTCGAATGCTGGTTCATGACTTATGAAAACAAACCGGAAAAAGTAACACCCGAAGGTTTTGAAAGCGTGTCCAATCTTGGTTTAAGCGAAGAATGGTTGCCTGAGCCATCTTTTAAGGACTACGAAAAATTTAAAATTTAATCCTCCACATCTTCAATCATAAGAAATATGAGAAATAACATCAAACAAACATTACTTGATATAAATAATGCTTACATTTTTTTTTGTTCTTCTGTATATCTTGGCATGTTTTGGTCTCTTCATTTTTTTTGGTTCCCCCATTACCCTAGTACACTTACCGTGGACAATTATTACAATGCTATTATCCCTCAAACCACTACTGCCACCAGGTACTTTTTTATTACTATCCCTATCATGTCGGTGGCTATTTTAATAATGTTAATCACAGAATGGAAAAGCAGGCTGCGATGGGTTCCACTGGCCTGGATACCGGGATTGCTGGTTCCTGTAATTGTGCAGCAGCGCTACATTGAAAGTATAAATGATAAGTTCAAAGCAGGTGTTACTGATCCCGCTACACTGCAGCAACTCCTAAAACAGTGGATGTTTCTAAATGATGTCCGCTGGATTATTCTAACTATTATGTGGTTTATCACTATGTATTTTTTTATTGCAAAGGCCAGACAAATCAAAGTGATCCAACCAGCTAAAATATAGACTAAGTGAAAAAATATTTAAATGTTATAGTAGTTATTATATCTATTGTTACTATTCTTTCAGGACTTATTCAGATGATCGTTCCTGGTTTTGTATTAAGTTTTGTTGGTGCACAAATTACATCCGCCACTTCACATTTTTTTTCCATCATAGGAATGTTCATGACTTTGTTCGGATGCCTGATGTTACATACAATATATAATGTAACGCCCAACCCTTCAACTGTTTTGTGGTGTGCACTTCAAAAGCTTGGAGCCTCCATAGCTGTTTTTTTAGGAATTATCCATGGCATTTTTTCTGTATCTGCTGCTGCTGTTGCGCTTTTTGATTTGTGTTCCGGGATTTTATTTTTCTATTTCATTAAATCTTTAAAAACAGATGAAGCTGGCTAATTATTTTTTCTATTATGTATATATCGGAACGGTAATTATAGCTGGCTTCTGGGGAGCATTTATTAATCCTTATTTTGATCACAATCTTCTGTTTCATTTGAACGCTCATAACTTACCTGAGTACACTCGCGTCAACATGCTTAGCCAGTACAGGTTTCTCAGGGCGATAGAGCTGGGCTTTGGGATATTTGCTGTTATTTTTGTAAAGAGTATTTTCACCGAAAAAAAATTCAACAGACTTTTTCTTTTTATTATGGGGTCAGGTATATGTGCCAGGCTTGTGTCTGTAATCGTCGAAGGATCTCCAAGTGGTTTAATGTACAGCTTTCTCCTCTTTGAACTTGCAGGTGTAATAATAATTTTTCTCTATTCACAGAAACAGTTTCCCCAGGTGTCGCGCAATTAAAAGTATTACAGTGGAAAACGAACAGGGCAACATAAAAAGATCACTGGTCCTTGCGGGTGGAGGCGTGCGTCTTGCTTACCATGCAGGCGTATTAATAGCTCTTGAAGAAGAGGGCCTGCACTTTACTCACGTTGATGGTACATCAGGCGGTATTTTTGGAACAGCCATGCTGGCATCAGGCATTACGCCTGGAGACGCAGCCGCGCGGTGGCGAAATTTAAAGTTAAAGGGATTTATGTCTGCCCTCCCTTTGAAAGATTATCGCAGCCAGCGAAGTTTACCGGCTGTTGGCAGTGCAAAAGGTATAAAAGAAAAAATATTCCCTTCTCTTGGTATTGATGAAAAAAAAATAAATACCAATACCACATTTGATGCAACATTCAATGTTTGCAATTTCTCAAAAAAAACAATTGAATCAATTTCCAATAAAGATGTTACAGTTGATCATCTAATAGCGGGAATGTCGCTGCCCATTTTTATGCCTGCTGTTAAAATTAATGGTGACTGGTATACAGATGCCGTATGGATAAAAGATGCAAATCTTATAGAAGCAGTAAAGCGGGGTGCAGAAGAAATTTGGCTTGTATGGTGCATAGGCAATACTGCAGAATACCTCAACGGTGTCTTTAATCAATATGTGCACATGATCGAGATAAGTGCTAATGGCGGGTTGTTTGCTGAGATTGACTGGTTATATCAAACAAACAGAGAGAGACAAAATAAGGGGTTGCAATCAATAAAATTACACATCATCAAACCAGATTATCCACTGCCATTAGACCCGGATTTTTTTCTTGGAAAAATCACAGCCGATACTTTAATTAATATGGGCTATGCTGACGCAAAAGAATATTTGAAATATAAAAATGCATTCAATCTTGCTGATATCAGTAAGGCAACAGCCATGAAAACCCCCGGTATCACTCTTCATTTCACCCAACAATTCGAAGGAAAAGCAACCCTGAACAAAAAAATTTATTCCATAATTATTCAATTATCCTTTTTTATAAGAGAAATAAATAACAGCTATGTATTACAACAATTTTCTTCTGTTGTTCTTGACAAGAAAAATACGATATCATGCTATGATAATAATGTAATAGTCGTTGGAAAGGGTGTTGTAAAAAGTTTCCTGGTTTTTGAGTTCAACAAGCAGCAATACAAAATACAATTGGAAATTTATTTCCACGGTGTTACAGATTTTTTAATTGGTCTTGATGCAAAAAAAGCAAGAGTAATTATTTCCGGGCATGAAATGAAAGATGCAGCTTATGTCTTTTATCAAAAAACTATTAATCGTTTAAAAAATATATTTCATTTGAATATTAATGCGAATGTGTCGTTACTGAGTAAGCAGAAATTAAAATATAAAACGCTCGGCTATCTCTTTAATTAGCGTCTATGAAAAAAAATTACAAACAGGCTAAAATGGTTAACTGGTATGAGCCCAGGATGTTGTTAAGTGTAGGCATGAAAGCTGTTATATCAGGCACATTTGGCAACTATGCCGATAGAAGGGAACTGGAAGCTGCTTTAGAAAGTAATGTGGATAATGAACAGGAATGGAAAAATCTTCGAAATGAATATTGCAGTAAAGATGATATATGGATTGATGTTGTAAGTGATACAGGGGACGGTTTTAATTCAACTTTTGCAATAGCAAAATCTGTAGCTGCACCATCGCTTGAATTTGAATACAAAGACGTAAATAATCAGCTCAAAAAAGTAACAACGCAAAGAGGTAAAATATTAATATTTGGCGGCGATGAAGTATATCCTTTTCCTACGCTCTCTGAATATACTGATCGTTTTAAAATTCCTTTTGCTTCTGCTTCTGACGATCTTGCCGAAATTAAAAAAGAAAAAGATCGTCCTCACCTGTATGCCATCCCGGGCAATCATGACTGGTACGATGGCTTAGGTAATTTTATCAAGTTGTTTTGTCAGCAGCGATGGATAGGTATATGGAGCACACAGCAGCACCGCAGCTATTTTGCACTTCCTCTGCCTAATAATTACTGGATATGGGCTACTGATATACAGCTTAACTCAGATATAGATAAACCGCAGCTTGACTATTTTAAAACAATTGCGAAGAACAGGATGTTAGAAGGAGATATAATTATTCTTGTAACTGCTGAACCCGCCTGGGTTTACAAACAGATACACAAAAATGACCGTTCTTTTGATAAGCTGCAGTTCTTTATTGACAATTATGTACACAATAAAGATGGATATACTGGTAAGAATTTCAGGCTTGCAGCAACTCTTACAGGAGATCTTCATCATTACTCACGCTATTGCCCGCATGATTGTTTGCAGGGCCATCAATATATAACAGCAGGCGGCGGCGGAGCATTTCTGCACCTTACACACAACCTGCCGCAAAAACTTACATCCATTTATAGCGAAAAGAATATTCACCAGCAGCAAATATTTCCTGGTCGCAAGGAGGCCCGCAAGTTGCTTCTTGGAAATTTTCTCTTTCCATTCAAAAACCCTATGTTTACTTTTTTGTTCTTATGTATTTACCTTTTTTATTTCTGGATTATCCAGGAAAGCGGAGCAAAAGATTCATATAACTCTGCAAAACCTTTCAGTTTTGTTTATAACACTATTCTCAACAGTCCTTTTCTCATTATACTTATACTGGGTTTAGGCGCTGGTTTTTATGCTTTTACTGATACAAATGTTTTTTCCAAAGCCGCAAAAGCTGCCGGAATTACTCACGCTCTCCTGCAGGTAATTTTACTAATTTTAGTTATGTATTGCCTGAGTGTTTTTTTTAATCATGAAAATTACAGTTTGATCCGTAAGTTGTTCATGTCAATTATATCTTGTTTGTCAGGCAGTATTGTTGCTGCGTTTTTTATGGGTGCCTATTTATACATTAGCAACCGGTTGTTCAATATGCATATTAATGAAGCGTCCTCATCCCTTGCTTGTCCAAATTATAAAAATTTTTTGCGATTGCATATTCATGCAAATGGGGTAACTATCTACCCGGTAGGCATAAGAAAAGTGCCTGCAAAATGGCAAACGCATTACAATGAACAGGAAGATATTTATTCTTTTAAGGGTGATCCAATTGAAACTTTTTTAATAGAAAAGCCAATTCAAATTTTAAATGATCAACTATGAGAAAATTATCAAGACCGATAACTGAACTAAAACCTGAATATGATGTGATCGTTATTGGTAGTGGCTATGGCGGAAGTATTGCTGCCAGCCGTTTTTCACGTGCGGGATTAAAAGTTTGCCTCCTGGAAAAAGGTAAAGAATTTCAACCCGGTGACTATCCCGATACATTGGCAGAAGCGGAAAAAGAGATGCAGATAAATGCAGATAAACGTGAAGCTAAAAAAAACGGTTTGTATGATTTTCATATCAGCGAAAATATTACTGTTTTTAAAGGCTGCGGACTCGGGGGTACTTCGCTCGTTAATGCGAATGTTTCCATTAAACCGGAAGAACGTGTTTTTGAGGATCAATGCTGGCCATCAGCGATACGCAATGACACGCCAAGCCTGGAAGAAGGTTATGAAAGAGCACGTGAGATGCTAAAACCTACTCCTTATCCTGTTAACAAAAACGGGTACATCGAATTAGCAAAGAGCAGGGCGATGAAAACTTCT
>DATBFI010000532.1:0-3639 GCA_036558585.1 Chitinophagaceae bacterium | reverse complement strand
GGAGATTGTTATAAAACACAGATTTACGCCCTGGCCCGTTATATTAACCGAAATAGCAAAATAATACCTGAAAATATTATCACCAAGGCACCAAGTGCAGAGCTAAGACCCAATCAAAAGGACATTGACAGTTTGCCTGATTACAGCTTGCTTGATCAAATTTTGTTTCAATACATAGAAAGAAGATTGGGGCCGGGAGAAATAAAAGCACAGGGTTTTGATTCAGCATTGGTTGATAGAGTATTAAAGCTTGTAAATACCAATGAATACAAACGCAACCAATTTTGTCCCATCATTCGTGTATCACCAAAAGCTTTTGGCGTGGGAAGAAGGGTACCGATTGTAGGGAAGTATTTAAGTTGATTATTGGTGTTGGCTCAACCTGTATAAAACATTTATAGCGTCATTAAGGTTAATACAAACAGGTTTGCTTTGATTACGGACTTGTATTTTTTTCATAAACAAACCGTACCCTGGCACTTTTTTCTGCGGTGGACGTCAGCAACAGTTGATATCGCTTTTCGCCGGCTGTCACTATAAGAATGGCTGTATTGGGCGGAATACTCCCAAGATTTTCTGCTACCATTTCCACTTCCTGAAAAGTATTTTGCAGATCGACCCGTACAAAAACTGTGACTGGCTTTGCACTAAGTTTCTGGTGTGAGAGAATTGTTCTTCTGTTTACTAATACTGAAATTGAATCACCATCGATCTCGGCATTATCATAAAAATCCAAACGGATCTGGCCTGTATCAACTTCGATTTCAGGTACTTCCTTAAATGCTGATTCCCTTATACGGCTCAGCGTGATAGTACCTCTGCCACAATCGGCGCCGGTTCCAAAAATATAACCGCCCCATTCTCCGGTTAACATCTCTTCGCCATTTTTCTCACTGTATGTCAGTTCATATTTCTTAATACAAACCTTGCAATTGATCGGTATTTTATAAGTGTTGATGTATGTTTCCTGAAGTGTGATCTTTTCTGGTTGCGGATGGGTGCCAATAAGTTTTTTCTTTACGTAATTATCGATGTCCTGGTAATGATATGAATTGCCATAAATCGAGTCTCCATTAATGGTTATTTGTAACTCAATGTAATTAATAGGAAAGCAACTGCTGGTCATCGTTAAAGTGCCTTTCCAAAAGCCATTTAAATCCTGCGCATCAGCAAAGAAAGCATACAATAAAAAATATATCGAGCTTATATAAATTTTCACAGGATAATTTACAAGATAATTGGTAATGACCAATAAAGAAACTATGTGAATGGTTTGTTATAACAAAAAAAATTCTAAATAATTTTTTCTCCTGGGAGAGCACTGGCCACCTGCAATAAGATACAACCTGTCCTTAAACAACAATAGTAATTTTTGGTTTTTAAAAATTATCTTCACATAAATTTTTCCTTCCTATAAAAACTGCCTTATGGGTAAACATACAATTGCATTTTACGCTTTGTTTGCGCTCATCCTCATTATTGTTGTAGCTATTCTTTTCAAAACCTGTGGTAGTAATCCCAATCTCTATTTAAACAGAGCACTGCGTGATCTGGATTCCGCCCAGCACAGGCTTGATACTGCGCTGGTAAAAATTGATGATTCAAAAAAAACCATTGATTCAATGCGCCTTGATCTTTTAAGTTTTCAAAACCAGGTAACTAATGTTCGCTCCGATGTAAGACAACTAAATATAAACAGCCTGAATAATGAGCAGCTATTCAGGACATCCATGAGCGATATCAGACGGCGCAATCAGCAGTTGATTGAGCAACTAAAAATTCATCACGATACTCTTCCTGAAATTAAAATTTTACCATGATGAAAGTGAAAACAGTTTTTTGTTGTTCTTTTCTGTGTATAAGCTTTATAAGCAGTAGTGCCCAGGAAAGTAGATTCAATTGTGACCCCGGGAATTATTCCGTGCTTAGAAAATATAAGGGGGAGACATTTAAAGTAGAATGCGATACTATTTATTTGGTTAACAAATCTACCTTCACTTTAATGTTTAATGCTTATAACGATTTCAGAAATCAAAACCTGTTATTAAATCAATACACAATGCTGAATGACAGTATTTCCAATATGTACGAGGCGCAACTGGATACACAAAAAGTATACTTTGACAGTTTGAATGCATACTTCAATAAACTGAATACTTCTGTTGATCAGCTTGTAAGAAAATCAACTGCAAATATTGATTCAATAGCGGGCAACCTTAGCTCCATTGAATCACAGGTGAGGACCAGCAAAGAAAATATTTCAAATGCACAGCATGAAATTGTTGAAGCAAAGAAACAGGTAAGACAGACAAGGCTGAAATGGGGCGCGATAGGCTTTGGCGCTGGCACCGTAATTACCTTTATTGTAGCTGCGCTTGCATTTCATTAGAGAATTACAAATCGTTAAACATCAAAGCCGCTGATAGAATTTAGGCCTTAAGGCAGAGTGAAAAAGTAATCAATTGAAATCATTTTTAATAATGGTAGTCATGGTTCAATGTATTACCATCAGTGGCACATGACTGTGAAAGGCGAGCATTTTGGTATGGCTTTTTTTGAACAGGCTATCAAACCATCCCATTTTTTTTGGAATGGTGATAATCAGATCAGTCTTCGTTTCCAATGCAACCCTATTGATGCCCTCTACAAAATCAGTGTCATCAATAAATTTATATTCAGGGTTAGAGCCTTGCAGTAAAGTATCGAGCATCAGGCTTTCAAAGGGTGTATCGCTTTTAAAATGCTTTTGTTTATGATCAATATTTACTACAAACAATTTTGCACCCGTTGCTTCGAGTATTTTTTTAATAGGTGCAACAGGTGTTGTTTCCACGACTTTTGAAAAATCGCATGCAAGCATCACTTCCTTTATTTCAGAAAAATCGGCCTTTGGCGGAACAATGATCACCGGCACCTCTGAATATCGTGCAACATCTATAGCAAAACTTCCTATCAGCGTTTCTTCAAGCTTTCCTCCTCCTGTTACACCCATTACAATAAAGTCAACGTTGTTCGATTTGCATATATCATTAATGTCAGCCCTGATCATTCCATATTCACTTAGTGTATCTACAGTGGTATCACTATTAAAATGCGGCCTTAAAAACGTTTTGAACTGCTCAAGGTTTTCCTTGCTGCTTTTTTCCAATTCATTTATGTCAACAGTTTCAACCATAGCCATATTGGCATCGGTTATTACCGGGGCCTGGAAAGCATTGTATAAAATGATCCTGTTGCTTTTCATTTGTTTTGCAAAATTTGCGGCGTAGATAGCTGCATTTCTTGCAGTAGGAGAGAAATCGGTAGGAACAAGAATGGTATTCATAATGGTGGATTGAATGATGAATGGTGAGTTGCCAATTTGCGGAACACTCAATATTTACCGCGAATTATTAATCGTTATCCGAAACCTAAAATAATAAAGGATAAACCATTAGCTTAAATATTTTCAATAATTCCAGCAATACCCTGCCCGCCGCCAACACAAGCTGTTACCATTCCATATTTTTTGTTCAGGCGCTTCAGATCATTTAATATTTGAACAGTTAGTTTACAACCCGTGCAACCCAAAGGATGTCCCAGTGCAATTGCGCCGCCATTAATATTTACGATGTCGGGATTTAATTGAAGTTCACGAAT
>DATBFI010000531.1:0-8093 GCA_036558585.1 Chitinophagaceae bacterium | reverse complement strand
TAAATTGTTACCTGTTCTTTCTTCGACAGGCAAATTGAAAAAAATATTGAGCGACTTGAAGGAAAATATTTTATTCAGCCTGAAGGTATTTGTATCACTGCTAATAGAAACATATTCATATCGAATGAAGGCAGAAATGATAATGAAAATATTTTATTGTTTAAACCCCGGTCGGCATTTTAAAAATTAAATTGAGGTATGAACAGTTGAAAAGAATTCTTACAGTACAAGTGTGCGATCCCGATGTGCCGGGACAGGCTGCAATACACAATACCCAAAGCGTTAACAGTTGGTAACCAAAAAAATTATTAAAACAAAAATGAAAAAGAAATTTTACTATGGTTTTTCTTTTTGTTTGTTTTTATGTTCACACGGAATAAAAGCGCAAACAAATGCAAACACAAAGGATACCGTTATAACTGCAAACACAATGTACAACAAAGCGGGTTCTGTAAAACGTTTATTCCTTGGAGAACATTACAGGAAAGAATGGGCTGAACCTGTAGCAATAAAAATTTTGAATTTAGATTCAGTGGCAGGTGGATTAACAGCTGTAAAAGCCGGCGGCGGGCACCAGACAAAATCGCTGCGCTTGCAGGGTGGCGACGGAAAAGAATATGTGTTGCGTTCAGTGAATAAGGACCCGTCAAAGGCGCTGCCTGCCGAATTTGTAGGAACATTTGCTGCAGATGTTGTACAGGACCAGATATCCTCATCAAATCCGTATGCACCAGTTGCAGTTGCATCCCTGGCTGAAGCTGCAGGTATATTTCATGCCACTCCTGAAATTGTTTTTGTACCTGCATCACCGCGGCTGGATACATTTCTTCATGATTTTGCAAATACGGTTTGCCTCTTTGAAGAAAGACCTTCAGGCAATGAAGAAGATAATGCTGCATTTGGGTACTCAAAGAACATTATCAATTCAGAAAAATTGATTGAAAAATTAATGACCGATAATACGCAGCATGTTGACCAGAGATCTTTTTTGAAAGCAAGATTATTCGATATGTGGATCGGCGATTGGGACAGGCACCAGGATCAATGGGTGTGGGCTGCATTCAAAGATGAAAATAAAACAATGTATAAACCCATACCAAGAGACAGGGACCAGGCATTTGCAAAATTGGATGGCATACTTCCTTCTGCAGCCTCAAAGCCATGGGCAGTTCGCTCAACAAAAAATTTCGATTACAAAATTCATGATGTGGCAGGGTTGAATATGAACGCTGCCTTTTTAGATCATAATTTTTTAACAGAGCTTACTTTACATGATTGGGTTAGTGTAACTGCAGAATTACAACAATCTTTAACAGATGAAAGGATCGAAGCGGCATTTAAACTTTTACCTGCAGAGGTATATAAGCTGCATGCAAAAGAAACAATTGCTAAACTGAAAAAACGCAGGGACAATTTGGACAAATACGCAAAAAAATATTATTATTTTCTTGCAGAAGAAGTTAATGTTACCGGTACTATGCAAAAAGAGTATTTTGAAATAACAAGAGCGAACAATGATTCAACAAAAGTAGCAGTATACAGTGTTGATAAAAATGAACAACCCTTTCAAACCATTTACCAGCGCATGTTTGTAAATGAGGAAACAAAGGAGATCAGGTTATATGGATTTGGTGGTGACGATAAATTTAATATCACCGGTAAAACAGGCAAAGGCATTTTAATAAGGGTAATTGGAGGAAACGGCACAGATAGCGTCATTGATAATTCAACCGTTGAAGGAGGAAGCGACAAAACAAAATTGTACGACAATAATGAAAGCACTTTCAGCAGCGGCGCTGAACTAAAAAGACATATTTCACAAGACAGCCTGAAAAATAATTATACCAAAAATTTATTTAAATATGATTGGATCGCGCCAAAGCTGGCGCCGGGTTATAATCCTGATGATGGCGTGTACATTGGAGGAGGTATCATCTTTAAAAAACAGCGATTTGGAAAAGCTCCTTATGGTTACATGCAATCATTTTGGGGGAACTACGCCTTTGAAACCGGCGCTTACAACTTTTGGTATGAGGGAATTTTTAAAGAAGCAGTCGGGAAATGGGATTTGCATCTTGATGCACAAATAAATGCGCCAAATTATGTGTTGAATTATTATGGTGCAGGAAATGAAACAATAAAATATGAAGACATTAAAAACTATTATCGTGTAAGAGCAAAAGAATGGATCGTGTCCCCGTCGCTCCACAAACAATTAGGCAAATACCAAACAGTTGGTTTTGGTTTAAATTATCAGTCGGTTAAGATAGAAAGAAGTGACAACAGGTATATTACTGAGATCGTTGGCAAGCTGGATTCAACCATTTTTAGCAGGAAACATTTTGCCGGTGCAGGCGTAAGCTATCAATTCAATACAACGGATAATGAATTGTATCCGCGCAAAGGATTAAAGTTAAATTCGGGACTCGAGTTTGTACAGAACTTTAAAGAGAGCAATAATTTCGCACGTTTCTCTTCAGATGTTTCTTTTTTTGTTTCCCACAGGTCTCTCACTGCTGCATTTCGTATCGGTGGTGCAACCAATCTCGGTAATGATTATGAATTTTACCAGGCAAATACTTTAGGGGGCACTACTAATCTTCGTGGTTTCAGGCGTTCAAGATTTGCAGGAAAAACAAGCCTGTACCAAAACACCGAGTTGCGGTACAAATTTCAAAACATAAATGGATATTTTTTGCGGGGTAATTGGGGATTGCTTGCATTCTTCGATAACGGCAGGGTATGGATACCCGATGAATCATCCACTACCTGGCATATAGGTTATGGCGGTGGCATCTGGTTTTTGCCATACAATAAAATTGCATTCGCAGCCTCGTATGGAATTTCAAAAGAAGATAAGCTGCTGAATATAAAAGCCGGCTTCTTCTTTTAAAAATGTATAGGAATTTTTTTTTGAGCCAGGGTGCAATACTGCTATCAGGCTTCTGTTGCGTCGCACTCTTTTACTGAAAGACCTTTATTTAACAATGTAAAAAGTAGATGCCTCATTCCCTGTCTGCCGACAGGCAGGTTCGGCATGACAAACTTACGCTCTCTGATAACGAAAATTTTTATCCCTCAACTGTTAATTTATTCATCAAATTATCGTGCTGACGAATGAAGTATCGGCATTTTAAAAATCAAATAAGAATATAAAAAATTTATGAAAGATAATTTCTCAACTCAATCAAAACAATACGCGAAGTTCAGGCCGGCCTACCCGGATGAACTTTATCAATTTTTGTTGGCACTTGTTCAAACAAAAGATACCGCATGGGATTGCGGAACAGGTAACGGACAGGTAGCGCATGAATTATCAAAATATTTTAAAGAAGTATATGCAACAGACATCAGTGAAAAGCAAATAAAGAATGCAATTCAACGAAACAATATATTTTATAAGATTGAAGGGGCAGAACAAACTTCTTTCCCGGATAAAAGCTTTGATCTGGTAACTGTTGCGCAGGCAATTCATTGGTTTAACTTTAGTGCATTTTATAAAGAAGTGCAAAGAACCATTAAACCCAACGGGATACTTGCAGTCATTGGTTATAACCTTCCTAATATAGATGATGATACGGATAGAATAATTAACAGGTTTTATCATGAAATAGTGGATCCTTACTGGGATAAAGAAAGAAAGTATGTAGATGAGCAGTATCAAACTATTCCGTTTCCATTTAAAGAAATTGAAGCGCCTGAATTGTATAATACCTATGAATGGAATATAGAACATCTGGTTGGATATGTAGAAACATGGTCGGCGGTACAGCATTATATCAAAGCAAATAATCAAAATCCTGTGGATCTTCTTTATAAAGATTTACAACAAACATGGGGAATCAATACAGCTAAAACGGTAAAGTTCCCGATCCTTTTAAGAATTGGAAAGTTGTGAGAGGGATTCGCATTCCATCCATCATATTTTCCGTTTCATTGTATAAATCCGGAGGTTCACCGTTTATTAGTTGTGCCGGAAAAAAATGAGTTGTCACTTTGTAGTAAAAATTTTAAAACATCGATTAAAATATTTGTAAGGGTCATTCGTCTCTCTCGTTATAGAGACTAATGAGAAAGAATACGAGTCTAAAAAAGAATTATGAAAAAAGTATACTGTATATTAAGTGCTCTGCTGCTGGTAACGGGGCTTTCGGCATTTGGGCAGGCGGCGGTTATGCAAAATCATGCGTTTCAGCCACAGGAGAAGATCAGTTACAATGTTTATTATAGCGTAATTGGCATTTACATACATGCAGGCACGGCAACATTCACTACTTCAAATGAAATGCTCGAGAATTCCAATGTATTTCATGTTGTTGGCGAGGGTTCAACAAACCCGAGGTATGACTGGATATTTAAAGTAAGAGACCGTTATGAGAGCTATTTCAATTCTACCGATCTCCAGCCGGTAAAATTTGTCAGGCAGATCAATGAAGGAAAGTATAAGAAGCATGAGGAAGTAACTTTCAACCAGCAAACAAATACGGCGATAACAAAGAATGGTGTGTATAAAGTTCCTGAAAATGTACAGGACGTGATAAGCGTAATGTATTATGCACGCAATATCAATTACAATCAGTACAAGAGTGGTGATAAAATTCCTTTCAGCATGTTTCTCGACGATAAAGTGTACAACATGTATATCCACTATATGGGAAGAGAGACGATCAAAACAAAGTATGGCAAGTTTAATGCTATTAAATTTAAACCTTTGTTGTTAAAAGGTAGCATTTTTGACGGCGGAGAAAAAATGACGATCTGGGTAACTGATGATGCAAATCATATTCCTGTACGTGTTGAGAGCCCGATCATTGTTGGAAGTGTAAAGATAGATTTAATGCATTATGAAAACCTGAAGTACCCGATAACTGCACTTCGCTAAATATATTTTTCTTACAGCATTTTTACTCTTATCACATTAAATGAATAAGGCGCTGCAGTTAGACTAATGCTCTTTCCCTTAACGTCGATCGATGTTTCCTTCGGTGATACATGCTTTGGATCATCAAACGAATTTATATCATCAGGATCTCCTTTCAGCACAGTCAATATTCCCTGTGACGATAACTTTTTTATTCCATTCAGGGTAATTGTATTTACCTCTTCTTTGGGGGATATGTTTACTATTTTGATGATAATATCATTTGTTTGTTTATCAATGCATGCACTCGCATACAAACTATCCTGCCCCGCGATCACATCGTTATTCATAGTGATCGGAACCACTGTTGTTCCCTTGTTGAGGGAATATAATTTTTGAACATAGTAATCGGTTGTACCATAAGACTGAAGATTATTTACCCATATAAGATCGGGTGTCCATTGCCAGCCTTCTGCATGCGCAAACAATGGCGCATAAGATGCCATATTCACCACATCCGCATTGCGTTCAAGGCCGGTCATAAAAGCAGCTTCTGATAAGGCAGTCAGCCAATTGTTCTTATTATTGACGCTTACTGTTTTATCACTTTGTGCAGCATATTCACCGGCAAATATTTTGGAGCTGTTTCTTTCATAATTATCATAGCGCCGTGCATTTTGCAGGAACCATTCGGGGCGGCGATAGTAATGTTCATCAATCAGGTCTGCATGCATCGCACGCAGGTTCCTGTCTAAAAAATCAAAGCGATCACCATTGGGATCTGTTCCTGAGCTGCATACCAGTTTAAGGTCCGGGTATTTTGATTTGATGGCCTGCATAAATATTTTCAACCTCTCCACATATTGCGGGCCCCAATTTTCATTTCCAATACCCAGCATCTTTAAATTAAAGGGAGCAGGATGCCCCATTTCTGCCCGAATTTTTCCCCATTTTGAATTTATATCACCATTTGCAAACTCAATTAAATC
Source organism: Chitinophagaceae bacterium (assembly GCA_036558585.1). Taxonomy (GTDB): domain Bacteria; phylum Bacteroidota; class Bacteroidia; order Chitinophagales; family Chitinophagaceae; genus DATBFI01. The sequence continues at coordinate 2,243 of DATBFI010000531.1, read as the reverse complement.
AAGAGCATCCTGTACATAAGGATCGAGCTCATTAAGGGCAACGACCTCCGCAGAGTTGAACTGGCAGGCCATTCCGCAATTTAAAATGGGCAAAGGCTCTGCGCCAATATCTTCCGCAAGCTGAAAATATTCAAAGAAACCAAGACCAAATGTTTGAAAATAATCAGGTGTGGGTCGGTGTGCGAATTCGAAATTCCAGCGATTAATGACGAGCTGCCTGTTTTCGGGAGCACCAATTGTATTTTTCCAGCGATACCGTTGTGAAAGATCAAAGCCTTCTACAATACAACCCCCGGGAAAGCGGATAAAACCCGGTTTCATATCGGCCAGCAATTGTACCATATCGGCACGCATGCCACCGGGACGATTCTTCCATGTGTCACCCGGAAAGAGTGATATCATATCCAGGTCAATCACACCATTGCCTTCAAACCAAAGATTCATTTTTGCTTTCATCACTGTTGCATTTGCAATAAACCGTGCTGTTGCTTTATGCCACTCATTCCCGGCTTCTGTGGGCGTAACTGTTGCACTGCCAAGATTTTTGCCCATACTGTCAACCAGCTCAACATGCAATTTTATTCCTCCTGTTTGCTGGCGATACATAAAAGAAAAATCGTAGCGAACATCTTTTTTAATACCCATGCCCCGAAAGCCTTCATTTGTTAAACCAAGATCATCTTTTACTGCGTTGTTTACCGTAACTCGTATAAAACGTGGATTTGCATTGTTCTCTTCTTTACGGTTTAATACAAGCACAGTGCCTTCAGTAATTTTTTTCTGTTCAATAGTCCAGCCCATAAGCGGTTTAAAGAATTCGAAAGAACGGTTCTTTACAAGCTCTGCATAAATACCTCCATCGGCGCCGAGATTTATGTCTTCAAAAAAAATACCCCACATAGTTGGCTGAATATCTGCCTTTGGCTCATTCAATTTTACAATAAGTTTATGTTGTGCGTTTGCCGGCGCAAAAAAAATTGTTACAATAAGCCAGCAGATGATTGTATTTATTTTCATGATAACTTTCGTTTTGACAGCGTTGCCGCCGATGCCCCGAAACACCGAAGGTCTCTACCTAATTTATTTTACATCCGTATCACTTCAATTCAAGCACTACAACCGAAGCAGGAGGAAGTTTAACCTGTAATGAATTGTTCTTTAAACTTGCTCCTGTAAATGATGCAGGTTTAATTTTTTCAGAATCTTCAAATGTATTGTGATCCTGTAAATGTGCAGAAGCAAGGACCCTTCCGGACACCTCTGTATAGTTTGCTCCATTAAAATTAACAGTAATCGTTTCACCCTTATTTGGATTGATATTGACAAGTGAAACATGTGTGAGCCCGTTACTGTCTCTTGAAGCAGACGCTGAAACAGCAGCCAGGCTGTCTATACCAATTACGTAATTATCGCCCGTTACTTTAACAGGCAACAAGGTTGCATCCTGGTGTACGTTATACATTTCCATTACGTGATACGTGGGCGTGAGTATGATCTTTTCTTTGTTGGTGAGAATAACAGCCTGCAAAACGTTGATCGTTTGTGCAAGATTTGCCATGCGTACACGATCCGCATGATTGTTAAAGATGTTTAATGTAACGCCCGCAATCATCGCATCACGCATAGTATTTTGCTGGTAAAGAAACCCGGGATTTGTTCCAGGCTCTACATCATACCAGCCACCCCATTCATCTACACACATGGCGACCTTCTTTTTGGGATCATATTTATCCATCACAGCGGCGTGGCGTGTAACAAGCTCTTCCATTTGCAAGGCCGATTTCATTACAGCAAAGTATTGCTGCTCTGTAAAATCTGTTGCAGAACCTTTGTGGTTCCAGTCAATAAGTGAATAGTGATGCACACCTATTCCGCCCAGCATATTGAGCGGGATATTTTTCATTAATGTTTCTGTCCAGTTATAATCTGCGTCACTTGCTCCTGATGCGATGCGCAATAGCCCCCCTGTGTTTTCCCAATCGCTCATAAATGTTGCGTAACGGCGGAATATATCTGCATAATATTCGGGGCGCATATTGCCTCCGCAGCCCCATGCTTCATTTCCAATTCCCCAATATTTTACAGTCCATGATTTTTCCCTGCCATTACTGCGGCGCAGATCACTCATGGGGCTTTTGCCGTCAAAGTTTACATACTGCACCCAATCAGCCAATTCCTGTACTGTGCCACTGCCAACATTACCCGATATATAAGCATCTGTACCCAATGCTTCGCACATGTTT
>DATBFI010000530.1:0-3890 GCA_036558585.1 Chitinophagaceae bacterium | reverse complement strand
AATATCTTTTTAATCCAAGCGTTTTGTATAGCCATGCTTTTACGGAATCGGCCACGCGTTTTAATTTTTTTAAATTCAAAGATGTAACAAACAAAAACTCTGTGCAAACAATTTTATTTCAACACGCAAAAGATTGTACCGAAATAGCGGATCACAGAGAGTTTTGAAATTGAAAAAGCCGCAGAATTGAAAAAGTGCATGTAAGCGCTTTGATTGAGTGTTTAAAATTTTTTAAACGGCGTTAAACAAAAGGTATTTCATTTTTGTATTATCCTTATGAATGCCTTTACAATAAAAGACCTGGAAAACCTTTCGGGTATAAAGGCCCATACAATCCGCATCTGGGAGCAGCGCTATTCTTTTCTTAGCCCCAAACGAACCGATACAAACATAAGGTTTTACAATAACGACGAGCTAAAGACTGTTTTAAACATCTCTTTATTGAATAAGTACGGCTATAAAATTTCACATATTAACCGGATGTCTGCTGAGGAAATCAAAGAAAAGATTTTATCATTATCGCAGGTACAGGCACAACAGGAGCGCATCATCACTGAACTTATTCAATACATGGTTGATCTTGACGGAGGTTCTTTTGAAACAACTTTAAACAACTACATTTTTACAAGGGGAATCGAGAAAACAATTGTTTATATTATTTTCCCATTTCTTGAACGCATAGGAATACTTTGGGTTACAAGTCATATAAATTCTGCACAGGAACATCTGGTGACAAATATTGTCAGGCAAAAACTGATTGTTGGTATAGAAAATACTATTTGTCATTTGAAAGTAAATAAAACTGTTTTGCTTTTCTTGCCCGAAGGGGAACATCATGAGCTTGGCTTGTTATTTATATATTACCTGCTAAAAAACCGCGGTGTAAGAGTTTTGTATATTGGTGCTGACGTACCATTGAAAGATATTGAATATGTGGCAAAACTTAAAAAGCCGGATATCCTGTATACGCATCTTACATCGGTGGCCCCAAATTTTAATTTTGAAAAATTTATTTTCAAGATAACATTTAACATTCCAGCTGTTTCATTAATTATTTCAGGCCAGCTGGTCCAGCATCATAAAAAGAAATTGCCTCCTAATGTTTATTTGAAACGATCGCTGCCCGAAGTAATTGAATATGTTTCTTCAATTGATGCATAAAATTTTTACACTCGCCGGAGATTAATGTTATATCCGACCATTACACCGACAGAAAATTTTCCTGATAGTTATTGCGCTATCTATACACGCTAAGTTTCCCAAAAAAATAAGTTTTTCGATTTTTTAATGTTTAACTTTGCAATATATTTTATTAAACAGTTCGTCATGGCTGCAATAGAGTTTAACCAGATATTATTGAGCAATGCGGAGTTTTTAAGACCATTTGCTACAACACTTACGCGGGATGCAGAGGCAGCGAAGGACCTGTTCCAGGAAACAATGTACAGGGCACTGGCCAATAAAGAAAAATATAATGTAGGCACAAATATTAAAGCATGGCTGTATACCATCATGCGCAATATTTTTATCAATAATTATCGCCGCAGGTCGAAACAAAATATTGTACTGGATAATACTCCCAATGATTTTCTTCTTAATTATAACCAGGTTACAGTTGCTAATGCTGCAATAAGTAATATAAATAGCAAGGAGATACAGGAGGCAATTTTTAATCTCCCTGATATTTTCAAAAATCCCTTTCTTTTATATTATGATGGATTCAAATACCACGAGATAGCAGATATACTGCATGAACCGCTTGGTACTATCAAAAGCCGTATTCACTTTGCCAGGAAATTGTTGAAGGCCCACATAGAAAGATTTTAAAAAAGTTTATAATCCCTCCGCAATCTTAAGTGAGGCAAAAAATCATTGTTATAGGTAGCGGTTTTGCCGGGTTATCGGCTGCTTGCTTTATGGCTAAAGCAGGCTGGCACGTTACTGTATTTGAAAAACATGCTACACCCGGCGGCAGGGCAAGACAGCTAAAGGCTGGAGGTTTTACCTTCGATATGGGCCCAAGCTGGTATTGGATGCCCGAAGTATTCGAACATTTTTTTAACTCATTTGACAAAAAAGTTTGTGACTATTACACATTAATGCGTTTGAATCCCTCCTACCGTGTTTATTGGCCGCAGGATGAAACCAGTACGCCTGCTGATTATGAAACATTAAAACAATTGTTTGAAACTATTGAACCGGGCAGCAGTAAGCAGTTGGATTTGTTTCTTAGCGAGGCTGCACACAAATATAAAATTGCTGTAAATAAATTAATGTATAAGCCGGGGCAGTCACTCATTGAATTATTAGATGGGGATCTGCTTTCAGGTTTATTTAGATTTAACATTTTTGGTTCTGTAAAAGATCATGTAAGCAAATATTTTAAAAATCCCCTCTTACAGCAATTAATGGAGTTTCCTATTCTGTTTCTTGGAGCTTCGCCTGAAAAAACGCCAGCGCTCTACACCCTGATGAATTATGCAGATATAAAAGGTGGCACCTGGTATCCTGAAGGTGGCATGTATAGTATTGTCAAAGCAATGTATAACCTTGCAGTTGAAATGGGGACTGAGTTTTACTTTAATTATGATGTTACAGAAATAATTATTGAAAAAAAATCAGCAAAAAAAGTGATAGCACAAAGAAATGACCAGGATCGGTCAATTATCAAATCGTTTGATGTTGACGCAGTAATAGGCAGTGCAGATTATCACCATATTGAAAATGATTTGCTCCCTGAAACTTACAGAAGCTACTCAAAAAAATATTGGCACACACGCGTAATGGCTCCGGGTTGCCTGATATATTATGTAGGTTTGAGCAAACGATTAAAAAATCTATCACATCATTCCTTGTTCTTTGACACATCTTTTGAAGTGCACAGGAAAGAAATTTATGAAACAAAGAAATGGCCATCTGATCCATTGTTTTATGTGAGTGCAACATCTGTGACTGATAGTACAGTTGCCCCGGAAGGTCACGAAAATTTGTTCATTCTTATACCTGTTGCATCAGGATTAACAAATGATTCCGAGGAACTAAGAGAAAAATATTTTAGTATGATTGTTGACCGGATGGAACAGCGGTTAGGGCAAAATATCAGGGATAGTATCGTGTACAAAAAAACATTCGCGCACCATGATTTTATAAATGAATACAACTCATTTAAAGGAAATGCTTACGGACTTGCAAATACTTTAATGCAAACTGCATTTTTAAAACCTTCCTGTTGCAGCAAAAAAATCACTAATCTTTTTTATGCAGGACATCTTACAGTGCCGGGTCCTGGCGTGCCTTCCTGTTTGATAAGCGGGGAAATTGTGGCAAAAGAAGTTTTGAAAAGATTTCATAATAAGAAAGCCAGGAAAGAAGATAATTTTACCGGAGTAGAATCGGCATCTAAACATGTATAAATAGAAGACAAGGTGTAACTAAAAATAGAAAAACAAATGATGTATTTGTTTCATGAAGTAAGCAGGCAATGCAGCCGTATAACTGCAAAACACTATAGCACTTCATTTTCATCTGCCATAAAACTTTTGCACAAAAGCTTGCAGCCACATATTTATAACATATATGGCTTCGTGCGTTTTGCAGACGAAATAGTTGATACGTTTCATGAATACGATAAAAATACTTTGCTCTCCGAATTCAGAAATGAAACTTTTGCTGCAATTGAGAGAGGGGTAAGCATTAACCCAATACTGCATAGTTTTCAGTTAACGGTAAATCATTTCAATATTGATCCCGATTTGATAGATGCTTTTCTTAATAGTATGGAACTTGATCTGCGCAAACAACAATATGATGCGCCGGGTTATACTGAATATATTTACGGAAGTGCAGAAACAGTGAGCTTGATGTGTTTGCATGTTTTTTGTGAGAACGAC